>NZ_JBFAOF010000052.1:0-18395 GCF_040675125.1 Spirillospora sp. NPDC049652
GCCTCGGCGACCTGCGCCCACGACAGCGTCCGGTCGAGCGGACGGCCCACCGCGTCGGCGCCCGCGTCCGCGATCCAGCCGGTGGTCACGAACACCGTGGCCGCGAACCCGTGCCGCTCCAGGACGGGCAGCGCGTTCTCGTGGAAGTCGGCGTATCCGTCGTCGAACGTGATGACCACCGGCCGCCCGGCGCCGGACGCTCCCGGGGTACCGGACGCTCCGGGCGTGCCGAGGGCGGAGAGGGGCACCGGGGTGAAGCCGTGGCCGGCCAGGTGCGCCATCTGGTCGGCGAACGCTGCGACGGGCACCGACAGCCCGCGCGTCGCGGATGTGGGGCGGTCGGTGACCGAGTGGTACATCAGGATCGGGACGGCGGTCCGGTCTGCGGTCACTGGACGGGTTCCTCCCCGCTGGTACGGGCGGCCGTGCCGGGCAGGGCGCGCGCGGCCCGGCGCGCGGTGTTGCGGCCGAGGGCGTAGCCCCAGGCGGTCCACGCGAGCCCGACCGTGATGGCGGAGGCGCGGCCGAGCCCGGCCAGGTCGCCGCGGCAGGCGTCGCCGAGACCGCGCAGGACGCCTCGGGGAAGGGCGCGCAGCGCGTGGGCGCGCTCGCTGGCGAGGCCGTCGCGCGTGCCGACACTGCCGGTGACCAGCGCCTTGGACAGCCCCTCGGCGTAGCAGCGTTCGCGGAAGTAGGAGAACCGGGCGCGCTCGGCGGGGACGCGGTGCCAGATGAGCGCGTCGCCGTCCAGCAGCAGCTCCGACTCCGGGCTCCGCTGCCTCAGCCTGATGCAGAACTCGGTCTCCTCACAACCGAACGGCCTTCTGTGGACACCGCGTCCGATCCCCGAGCTGAACCCGCCGGCGAGCGGGAACATCTCCCGCCGGAACGAGGCGTTCCCACCCATCAGGTTGCGCACCGGCCCGGCGTCCAGCCCCCGGTAGGTGCAGCCGACCGTCCAGTCGAACTCCTCGGGGAACCAGCGGGGGCGCGTCCCGGTGGAGGTGGGGACGGGCGCGCCCACCAGCTCGGCGGACGTGGTGGACCCCGGCCACATGGGCAGCGTCATACCGCCGACGCCCGCGACGAAGGGGTCGGCATAGTGCCGGGAGAACGCGCGCAGCCATCCCGGCGCGGCGACGGCGTCGTCGTCCAGGAAGGCGACCACGTCGCCGTGCGCGACGGCGACCCCGGTGTTCTTGCCCCCGGACAGGCCGCGCTCTTCGCGGTTCTCCACGACGAGCACGTCCGGGAGGGACGCCTTGAGGCGCTCGAACAGGGCCGGGTTGTGGTCGATGACCAGGACGATCTCTTCGGGCGCGTACTCCTGCGCGCGCACGGAGGCGACCGCCGCGTGCACGTCGTCCCAGCGCTTCTCGGTGAAGGCGCAGATCACGACGGAGAAGCGGGGCCCGCCCCGGAGGGGTTCCACGGGCGGGAGGCTCGGCGGAGGGCCGCTCATCGGCCACGCCCTCTCAACTTGGCGTAGGTCTTCAGGACACGGTCGGCCCGCTCGTACAGGGCCGGGTTGTCGAGGACGGCGCCGCGCGCCCTGTTCAGCGGCGCGGAGCGCATCCAGTGCACGCCCGCGCCCGCCGTGGCGCGCGCGACGCGTCCTTCGGCGATCGGGATCTCGCGGCCCTTGAAGCCCTCCTTGAACTCCTTGCCGCCGCGTCCCATCGCGATCTCGGAGACGCCGTTCAGGGCGCAGCCCTCGGCCAGCCGCAGGTGGCCGATCATGCCGGGGGAGTACTTGGCGAAGCGGGTGTCGTAGGCGGGGAACCAGCCCGCCATGACGCGGCCGTCGCGCAGCCCGAAGTGGGCGGAGACGGGTACGCCGCCCGCCCGCAGGACGCTCAGCACGCCGAACCCGGTGCGGTGGAAGTGCTCCACCAGGGCGACGATCCACGGCCGCGCGAACCGGTCCGTGCGTCCCGTCCGGTTGTACTGGCCGGACTTCCAGGCCATCAGGCGGCGCAGGTCGTCGGGGTCGGTGGAGGCGAACTCGTAGTGGATGTCCCCGACGTCGCGGGCGAGCTTGCGCTCCTTGTAGCGGATCGTCTTGTGCGTCTTGGGCGCGGTCCGCCGCATCTCCTCCTCGAAGGCGGCGAATCCCGAGCCGAGCTCCATGACAGGCTCGACGCGCCGGACCGTGTGGTGCGGCGCGAACGTGCGCTGCGCGGCGAGCAGGTGGTCGAAGTCCCAGACCGCGAGGCCGCACGCGCGGAGCAGGGCGCGCGCGTCGAGCGCGAGGCCCGGCGGGGCCACCAGCCCCTGCAGGTCGGTGAGGCCGAACCCCACCGGGTGCCCGACCCCCAGCGGTCCGCGCTCGAACGGGAAGAACGCCGCGATCTCCCCGGCGTCCTCGACCACGCCCACCAGGACGTCCGCCCGGCCGGGCCCCGCGCCGCGGAACCGGCTCACGCCGAGGGTGAACTCGGGCGCGAGGAAGGGGTTGGCCAGGTCGGGGTCGGACCGCTGGAGCGCGCGCCACCGTCCGATCTCGGCGGTCCCGAGATCGGACGGGCGGACGACGGAGACCCTCACTCGGTGCCCGTCCGGCTCAGCGCGGCGGACCGCCAGGACGGCCGCACCCGGTCCGGGGCGGTCTCGGGCGCGGGACCGGCGGCGGCCGCCGGGACGGACGGGCCGAGCGGCCCGGGGCACCGGTACTCGCCGGCGGGCAGCGCGGCCCTGCCCTCCCCCTCGAAGCCCCCCTCGAAGCCCCCCTCGAGGCCCACCTCGAAGCCGGGCTCGAAGCCCGGTTCGAGCGGCCCGGCGAACCGGAGCCGGACCATCGTGCGGAGCACCCGCCAGCCGTCGCGCCAGGTGTTGAGGTTGGAGACGCCGAACCGGCGCTCGGTCTCGTGGCTGGCGATCTCGGCGATGCGCAGGCCCGCGCGGACGGCGTTGACGCACATCTCGGTCTCGATCTCGAAGCCGGTGGCGCGCAGGCCGAGCCGCTCGACCGCGTCGCGGTGCAGGGCGACGTACCCGTAGCACAGGTCCGTCCAGTGCTGCCGGTAGAGCCGGTTGGCGAGCCAGGTGAGGCCGCGGTTGCCGGCGCGGCGCAGGCCGGTCAGGTCGTCGGAGCCGCCCCCGCAGCCGTAGCGCGTGCCCTTGACGAACTGGTAGCCGCGCCGCAGCAGGGCCAGGAAGGCGGTGAACTCCTCGGGGTCCATGCTGCCGTCGGCGTCCAGCATGATGACCATGTCGCAGGTGGCGGCGGCCAGTCCCGCGCGCATCGCGGCGCCCTTCCCCCGGGGCGGCTGCGAGAGGACGCGGACGGCGGGGTGCGGCCCGGGGACGAGCGAGTCCTGCTCGTAGGCCGCGGCGAGCTCGCGGGTGCCGTCGGTGGACTCCCCGTCGACGATGACGATCTCGTCCAGCTCCGGGTCGGCGTAGAGCCGGGGCAGGAGCCATTCGAGGTTCTCCCGCTCGTTGAGCGTCGGGACGACGGCCGTGACGGTGCGCCATCGGCGGCCGTGGTCGGGCAGGGGCACGAGGTTGTCGCTATGGGCTCCGGCGGCCGTTCTCGGCACGCGGGCGGCGTGGGCCGTGTGAGGGGAGGATGACATGGGAGACCCCGTAAGTAGTTGACGTCCTGGCCCCTTTAGATGCCAGGTTCGCCCATCATGTTTGGCGGATCCGCCCGAGCACTCGTTTAAGTTGCGCAGGATCACCTACGCACCTGGTACGGCTCCGGCAGGTAAGGGCATCATCACGGATTGCTCCGCCGGACAAATGGCGTTAAAACCGCCGTACCAGCACATGTGACCTGGCCGGATGTGGCCAGTGAGGCGGCGGCGACGGGTTAATGAACGTCTAACCCGGCTTTCTCGCCGGTTAATTCGGCCCTGAATTGTCTTCCCTTCCCGGATGTCCGCATCGAATCCGGGAATGGCCTGGGAGGGGTCTGTGGGCGGGCTGGGAGATCATTCCGTGAGATGCGCCAGTGAGCGCAGGGGAACGGGGAGCCAAGAGGGGCGGTTCGCCGCTTCGTAACGCACTTCGTAGACGGCCTTGTCGAACTCCAGCGCCCGCAGGAGCTTCTCATGCGCGGCGGGGTCGGGGCCTCCGGCCGCCGCGTACCCCCGGCGGAACGCCGCCCTGTTCCGCGCGACCCACGCACGCGCGCGCTGCTCCAGTTCCCGTTCCGCCTCAGGCGGAGTGTTCGGTCCCGTGGTATGCGTGAACCGCGCCGCGTATTCGAACGAGCGGAGCATGCCCGCCACGTCCCGCAGCGGATGCGACGGCTCGCGGCGCTCCTCGGCGGTGCGGGCGGGTTCCCCCTCGAAATCCAGCAGCACCCATCCCGTGTCGGTGCGCATCACCTGGCCCAGGTGGTAGTCGCCGTGGACCCGCTGGACCGCGAGCGGACGGCCCCATTCCGCCAGTTCGGTGAACGCCGCGCCGATCACCTTCGCGTACGGCTCGATCTCCGGGACGGTCGCCCGCACCTGTTCGAGCTGTTCCCGCATCCGCTCCGCCATCCCCCGGACGCGTTCCGCCGACAGCTCGGACGTGCCGAACGCCTCGGCGAGATCCTGGTGGACGCTCGCCGTCGCCTCGCCCAGGCGCTCGGCCTCCGCCGCGAAGTCACCGCCCGCCGCTCCCGCCCCGTCCCCCTGCTCGAAGGCCTGCCACGGCTGCGTGAACCAGTCGCGGACGCTGGTGACCGCGAGCTTCCAGCCGTCCGTCCCCGTGCGCAGGTACTCCGACAGCAGGGCCAGCGTCGTGGGGCCGTCGCCGTTCGCCTCCAGCTCCACCCACCCGTACAGGGCGGGGATGTGGGCGCAGCCGAGCCTGGTCAGCGCCAGGTTCACTTCCAGGTCCAGGTTCACGCCGGGTGAGAGCTTCCGGAACAGCTTGCAGATGTAGGCGTCGCCGAACACGATCGAGGTGTTGCTCTGCTCGGCGGTGCCCACCGCGGGCACGAGGTCCGTCTCCAGCTCGACCCCCGGGACGCGCCGGAACCGGAGCGGGCCCACGACGGCCTCGTCCGCCATGCAGGAGAGCAGGCAGGCCGCCAGCTCCGGATCGTGCGCCGCGTCGAAGGCGTGCGCCGCGTCCTTGTACGCGCCGGTCCCCCCGCGCGAGCCCGCGTCCAGGGCGAGCCAGCCGACCTCGGCGGGGCGGATCCGCTCCGGGAGGTCCCGCCGCAGGCCGAGCAGCATCTGGTACTGCTCGGCCCGTCCGCTCTGCCGGACGTCCAGCACCAGGTGGTGCAGGCCGGGGTCGCCCGGGAGCAGCGCGGTCGCGGTCCCGATGCCGATCTCCTGGATCGGCCGGTCCTTGCCGGCGAACCAGCGCTGGGCGGGGAGCCATTCGGTGAGCAGGTCGAGCAGGGAGGGGACCGATGGCCGCACGTCACATCTCCTCGGACGTCTCCGGTGGGGGGAGCAGGAACCAGTAGAAGCCGTGGCCGGGAAGGGTCAGCAGGTACGGCAGCTCCCCGATCGGGGGGAACCGCACGCCGCCCATGCACTCGATCGGCGCGGAGCCCTCGAACCGCCTGAGGTCGAGTTCCACGGGCTGCGGGAAGCGCGACAGGTTGTTCACGCACAGGACGGTGTCCATGCCGCCCCAGTGGTTCGACTCGCCGTTCGGGATCTCCCGCACGAACGCCAGCACGCTCGGATTGGACGCGGACAGCTCCACGTACTCGCCGACCCCGAACACCGGGTGCCGCCGCCGGATCTCGATCATCTTGCGCGTCCAGTTGAGCAGCGAGCCGGGGTTCTCGCGCTGCGCCTCGATGTTGACCGCCTGGTAGCCGTAGATCGGGTCCATGATGAGCGGCAGGTACATGCGGGCCGGGTCGCAGCGGGAGAAGCCCGCGTTGCGGTCGGGCGTCCACTGCATCGGGGTGCGGACGGCGTCGCGGTCGCCCAGCCAGATGTTGTCGCCCATGCCGATCTCGTCGCCGTAGTAGAGGACGGGCGAGCCCGGCAGCGACAGCAGGAGCGCGGTGAACAGCTCCAGTTGGTCGCGGTCGTTCTCCAGCAGCGGGGCCAGCCGCCGGCGGATCCCGATGTTCGCCTTCATACGCGGGTCCTTCGCGTACTCGGCGTACATGTAGTCGCGCTCCTCGTCGGTGACCATCTCCAGGGTCAGCTCGTCGTGGTTGCGCAGGAAGATCCCCCACTGGCAGTTCTCGGGGATCTTCGGGGTCTGCGCCATGATCTCGGAGATGGGGTACCGCTGCTCGCGGCGCACGGCCATGAAGATGCGCGGCATGACCGGGAAGTGGAACGCCATGTGGCACTCGTCCCCGCCGACGCCCGGGTCGCCGAAGTACTCCACCACGTCCGCGGGCCACTGGTTCGCCTCCGCGAGCAGCACCCGGTCCGGGTAGAGGCGGTCGACCTCGGCGCGCACGCGCTTCAGGTAGGCGTGCGTCTCGGGCAGGTTCTCGCAGTTGGTCCCCTCCCGCGCGTACAGATAGGGGACGGCGTCCAGCCGGAACCCGTCGATGCCGAGGTCGAGCCAGAACCGCAGGACCTCGATCATGGCCTCCTGGACGGCCGGGTTGTCGTAGTTGAGGTCCGGCTGGTGGGAGAAGAACCGGTGCCAGAAGTACTGCCCGCGCACCGGGTCGTAGGTCCAGTTGGACGTCTCGGTGTCCACGAAGATGATCCGGGCGTCCTGGTACTTGTCGTCGGTGTCGGACCACATGTAGAAGTCGCCGAACGGGCCGTCCGGGTCCGTCCGGGACGCCTGGAACCACGGGTGCTGGTCGCTGGTGTGGTTCATCACCAGGTCCGCGATGACGCGGATGCCCCGCTCGTGCGCGGCCTCCACCAGCTCCACGAAGTCGCCGAGCTCGCCGAAGTCCGGGAGGATCTTGGTGTAGTCGGCGATGTCGTAGCCGCCGTCCCGCAGCGGGGACTCGTAGATCGGCAGCAGCCACAGGCAGTCGACGCCGAGCCACTGCAGGTGGTCGAGCTTGCCGATCAGCCCGCGCAGGTCGCCGTTGCCGTCGTTGTTGGAGTCGGCGAAGCCGCGCACCGACACCTCGTAGAACACCGCCGTCTTGAACCAGTGCGGATCGCGCGGCGTGCCGGGGTCGAAGGCGTCCGGGAGCGGGCCGGACGGCGTCGCCGTGAAGGCCTCCGGCGGGACCTCGGGGATCGGGCCGGAGTCCGGCAGCCGGCCGGGCGGCGGCCCGTCGCCGAACTCGTGGGAGGCGCCGTGGACGGTGTCGTGGGAGGCGGTGCGGGAGGTGGTCCGGGGGGATTCGTGGCGGGTGGTGCGGGGGGAGTGCGGGGCGGACGCCGCCTCGCGGGGTGCATCGCTCAACTCTGATCTCTCCGGAGGGTGAAGATGTGAGCCGGTCGGACGTGAGGGTCGAGCCGGACGTAGTTGGCCTGCCGCCAGGTGTAGGACTCGCCGGACAGCTCGTCGGTGACGGTGAACTCCGCGTCCGGGCGCAGGCCCAGCGCGGGCAGGTCCAGGTGGACGGTCGCCTCGCGGGTCACGTGCGGGTTGAGGTTGACCACGGCGAGGACCGCGTCGTCCCCGGCCGCCTTGGAGAACGCGATGAGCTCGGGCTGGTCGGCGTGGTGGAAGCGGAGGTTGCGGAGCCGGTGCAGCGCGGGGTGGGCGCGCCGGAAGGCGTTGAGCCGGGTGATCAGCGGGGCGATGCTGCGGCCCTCGCTCTCGGCCGCCTCCCAGTCGCGCGGCCGGTACTGGTACTTCTCCGAGTCGCGGTACTCCTCGCTGCCGGGGCGCACCGGGACGTTCTCGATGAGCTCGTAGCCGGAGTACACGCCCCACGTCGGCGAGAGCAGGGCGGCCAGCACCGCCCGGATCTCGAACGCCGGGCGGCCGCCGAGAACGAGGTACTCGTTGAGGATGTCGGGGGTGTTGACGAAGACGTTGGGCCGCATGTAGCTCGCGGCGTCACCGGCGAGCTCCTCGAAGTACTCGCGCAGCTCGTCCCGCGAGTTCTTCCAGGTGAAGTACGTGTAGGACTGGTGGAACCCGGCCTTGGCGAGCGTGTGCATCATGGCCGGGCGGGTGAACGCCTCGGCGAGGAACAGCACGTCCGGGTCGGTGGCGGCGACCTCGGCCAGCAGCCGCTCCCAGAACGGGACGGGCTTGGTGTGCGGGTTGTCCACGCGGAAGATCCGCACGCCCTGGTCCATCCAGTGCCGGACGACGCGCAGCACCTCGGCGTAGATGCCCTCGGGGTCGTTGTCGAAGTTCAGCGGGTAGATGTCCTGGTACTTCTTCGGCGGGTTCTCGGCGTAGGCGATCGTGCCGTCCGCGCGGGTGGTGAACCACTCGGGATGCTCGGTCACCCACGGGTGGTCCGGGGAGCACTGCAGGGCCAGGTCGAGGGCGACCTCCATGCCGAGGTCGCGCGCGTAGCCGACGAAGGCGCGGAAGTCCTCCAGCGTGCCCAGCTCGGGGTGGACGGCGTCGTGCCCGCCCTCCTCCGAGCCGATCGCCCAGGGCGATCCGGGATCGTACGGACCGGCTTCGAGGGTGTTGTTGGGGCCCTTGCGGAACGTCCGGCCGATCGGGTGGACGGGCGGGAGGTACACCACGTCGAAGCCCATCTCCGCGATGGCGGGGAGCCGCTTCATGGCGGTGCGGAACGTTCCCGACATCGGGCCGCGGCGTCCCAGCGGATCGAACGAGGCGCCCTCGGAGCGCGGGAAGAACTCGTACCAGGACCCGTACAGCGCGCGCTCCCGGTGCACCGCGAGGGGCAGCCACTCGGTCGTCGTGAGCAGGTCGCGCAGCGGGTAGCGCTCCTCCAGGTCGCGGACGTCCGCCGCGTCGGAGGCCGCCAGCCGCTCGTCCGGGGGGACCGTGCGGTCCTGGAGGGTCTTCGCCAGGCGGGTGAGGACGGGCCGTTTCGCCGAGGGGAGCTGCTTGGCGGCGCGCGCGAACAGGCGCGCGCCTTCGAGGAACATGAGGTCCACGTCCTGCCCGCGCGGGATCTTGATGGCGGCGTCGTGCCGCCAGTGCGCGAGCGGATCGCCCCACGCCTCCACGCGGTAGTGCCACAGGCCCTCGGACGTCGGCGTGACCTCCGCCGCGTACCGGTCCAGACCCTGGCCCACCTCGCGCATCCGCGCGGACCGGACCGTCTCCCCGTCCGGCGCGCGGAGCGCGACCGCGCAGCCGAGCATCTCGTGACCCTCGCGGAAGACCGTCGCTCCGACCTCGAACGTCTCGCCCGCGACCGCCTTGGCCGGCAGGCGTCCGCACCCCACCCGGGGGGTGACGTCGAGAATCGGAATCCGCCCAATCGTCGTCGAACCGTGCATCGAGGACGTTCCGGACTCGACTCGCATGCGGCATCCCCTACCCGTTCGTCTCGACCAAAACCGTCCATGCCCCCGATAGGCCGGATGGCGTCTCCGCGAGCCGCCTAACTTCCCGCCACATTTCCGCTACCTCCCCTGGCCGGACCAGGACGGACGCGAACTCCGGCGGCGCGCGGGTCGTCCTCGGGAATGTGCCGCACGTGCCGCATCACCTTCCGGTCGAGGCCGTCCGCGCGCTGACGCTGTGGGTGCTCCTCGCGCTCGGCGCGGCGGGCGCGTGGCGTCCGCTCGTCCGCCGGTACGGCTGGGCCGCGCGGCCCGCGCTCGGCCTGCTGCTCTGGACGTGCCTGATCCTCGCGATGACGCTGCCGATGACCGTCGAGCCGGGCGTGGGCGAGCGGCTGTCGATGTGCCTGGCGGACCCGGTCGGACGCGTCGGCTGGTCCGCGCGCACGTTCGGGGACCGCGGGCTGGAGGACGTCATGAACGTCGCGCTGTGGGCGCCGTCCGGTGCGCTGGCGGTCGTCGCCACCAGGCGCGCCGTCGCCGCGCCGGCCGTCCTGGCGCTGGGGTTCGTGGCCGTCGAGTTCCTTCAGTCTCTCGATCCGGGACGGGAATGCGACCCCGGCGACATGCTGTACAACTCGGCCGGGCTGTTCCTCGGCGCCACCGCCGCCGGCCTGGTGATACGTCTCCGGCGCGGGCTCGCGGCGCGCGACGGCGCGGCGTCCTGACCGACACCGATCCCGGCCCCCGGGTCGCGAACGACGGACTGAGCGCCTACCGTGGCGGTGCGTGAAGGCAATCCGTAGATTCACCGTACGCACCGTCCTTCCAGAACCCCTCCGCCCCCTAGAAGAACTGATCCTCAACCTTCGGTGGTCCTGGCATCACGAGACCCTGGATCTGTTCCGCGAGGTCGACCCCACGCTGTGGGAGGCGGTCCGGCACGACCCCGTCAGGCTGCTGGGCGCGATCACCCCCGAGCGCCTGGAACTGCTCGCGGGCGACCGCCGGTTCCTGCGCCGCCTGCACGACACCGCCGACGACCTGCGCGACTACCTGACCGGGCCGCGCTGGTACCAGTCGCTCGCGGACGGGCCGCGCGCGATCGCCTACTTCTCGCCGGAGTACGGGATCACCGCGGCGCTGCCGCAGTACTCCGGCGGCCTGGGCATCCTCGCCGGGGACCACCTCAAGACCGCCAGCGACCTGGGCGTCCCCGTCATCGGCGTGGGGCTGCTCTACCGGCACGGCTACTTCTCCCAGTCGCTCTCACCGGACGGCTGGCAACTGGAGCGCTACCCCCCGATCGACCCGAACGGCCTGCCCCTGACGCTCCTCCGCGAGCGCGACGGCGAACCGGTGCGGGTCTCCATCGGGCTGCCCAACGGGCGCGACCTGCACGCACAGGTCTGGCTCGCCCAGGTGGGACGCGTCCCGCAGCTCCTGCTCGACTCCGACGTCGAGGACAACGACCAGTCCGCGCGCGACATCACCGACCGCCTCTACGGCGGAGGCGGCGACCACCGGCTGCTGCAGGAGATGCTCCTCGGCATCGGCGGCGTGCGGGCCATCCGCGCCTACTGCCGCATCACCGGCCACCCCGCACCGGAGGTGTTCCACACCAACGAGGGCCACGCGGGATTCCTCGGGCTGGAACGCATCCGCGAACTGGTCTCCGAGGAGGGGCTCGGTTTCGAGGAGGCGCTGGAGGCGACCCGCGCCGGAACGGTGTTCACCACCCACACGCCCGTCCCGGCCGGAATCGACCGCTTCCCGCGCGACCTGGTCCACCGCTACTTCGGCGGCTCCAACGAGGAACCCGACGTCCCGGTGGACCGGATCCTCGACCTCGGCGCCGAGGACTACCCCGACGGCGACCCCGCGGTCTTCAACATGGCCGTCATGGGCATGCGCCTGGCGCAGCGCGTCAACGGCGTCTCCACCCTGCACGGCGAGGTCAGCCGGGAGATGTTCGGCGGCCTGTGGGGCGGGTTCGACCAGGCCGAGGTGCCGATCGGGTCCATCACCAACGGCGTCCACGCCGAGACCTGGGTCGGCCGCGAGATCCTCGACCTCGCCGCCCGCCAGGTGCCGTCCGTGGTCGAGGCCGGGCGCGGCTGGGAACGCGTGCGGGACGTGCCGGAGCGCGAGATCTGGCAGGTCCGGCGCGTCCTGCGGGAACGGCTCGTGCGGGACGCGCGGACCAGGCTGCGCGAGTCGTGGCGCGGCCGGGGCGCGAGCGAGGCCGAGGTCGCCTGGATCGGCGAGGCGCTCGACCCCGACGTGCTGACCATCGGGTTCGCGCGCCGCGTCCCGTCCTACAAGCGGCTCACGCTCATGATGCGGGACCCCGACCGGCTGCGCGCGCTGCTGCTCGACCCCGACCGGCCCGTCCAGATCGTCATCGCGGGCAAGGCGCACCCGGCGGACGAGGGCGGCAAGCGGCTCATCCAGGACATCGTCCGGTTCGCCGACCGCGAGGACGTCCGGCACCGCGTCGTCTTCCTCCCGGACTACGACATGGCCCTCGGGCGGCTGCTCGTCCAGGGCTGCGACGTCTGGCTGAACAACCCGCTGCGGCCCCTGGAGGCCTGCGGGACGTCCGGGATGAAGGCCGCCCTCAACGGGGCCCTCAACCTGTCGGTCCGCGACGGCTGGTGGGACGAGTGGTACGACGGCCAGAACGGCTGGGCGATCCCGTCCGCCGACGGGCTCGCCGGACCCGACCGCCGCGACGAACTGGAGGCCGCGGCCCTGTACGAACTCCTCGAAGACCACGTCTCGGTCATGTTCTACGACCGCGACGCGTCGGGGCTGCCCAGGCGGTGGTTGGAGATGGTCAAGCACACCATCGCCACGCTCGGCCCCAAGGTGCTCGCCACGCGGATGCTGCGCGACTACGTCATGGAGTACTACCGGCCCGCCGCCTCGTCCGCGCGCGCGATGAGCGGCGACGAGTACGCGGGCGCGCGGTCCCTCGCGGCGTGGAAGCAGCGGATCCGCAAGGGCTGGGACGGGGTGGCCGTCGAACACGTCGAGACGCACGGCGAGGAGAGCCCCCAGGTGGGGACGCGCCTGACCGTCCGCGTGGTCGTGGACCTTGGCGGGCTGGAACCGTCCGACGTCGCGGTCGAGGTCGCCTACGGACGGGTGGACGAGACCGACGCCATCGTCGAACCCACCTACCTCGAACTGGCCGATCCCGATCCGGCGGGCGACGGGCGGCTCCGGTACACCGGCGAGGTCCCGCTCGCGCGCAGCGGCGCGTTCGGGTACAGCGTCCGGGTCGTCCCGCGGCACCCGATGCTGGCGAACCGCGCGGAGATGGGCCTGGTGGCGCTGCCGCCCGCGCCGCACGGCATGACCAACGGCGACCTCCGCTGACCGCCGCCTGACACCCCGGACGGCGACGGGCGCGGCTCCTCGGGAGCCGCGCCCGTTCCGCTGTTTCCGAAGGTCAGGCGTCGTCCTCGTCCGGGATCGGGTCGGGCATCCGCCAGGTGCTGACGAGCAGGGGCAGCGACGCGACCGTGACCAGCAGCGCGGCGAAGGTGACCACCACGGCGGCGGACGGCGAATGGTCCCCGTCCGAGGTCATCCCGAGCTCGATCCCGAACAGTGCGACGAACAGCAGGAGCACGGTCAGGCGGTGCGACGTGGCGTGCGCGCGCAGCTTCTCGGCGGCCTGCCGCTCGTCCAGCAGGTGGTCCGGCAGGCGGGTGGTGCCGCGCGTGACCAGGATCATCCGTCCGAGGATCACGCCCCCGGCCAGCAGGCCGATGCCGTCGCACGCGAGCGTCACGTACATGGCGGTTTCGCTGGGGGCCAGCGCCCAGCACACCACCGCGCTGACATAGAAGAGGGCCAGGCAGGCGATGCCCGCGCGCACGAGGTTGCGCCGTCCGCGCTGCGTCGCGTACCGGCTCGGCACCTCGGCCTGGACGGCCGTCAGCAGTTTCTCCTCGCGCTTGGTGCGGGGGGTCGTCATTGGGGTCTCCCTACGAAGTCGTGCTGCCGATGAGCGGGAACGGCCTCAGCGAGAAGACCACCTCCACCGGCACCTGGAAGTACTCGGCGATCTGGAGCGCCAGATGCAGGCTGGGGCTGTACTCGCCCCGCTCCAGGTAACCGACCGTCTGGTAGTGCACGCCGAGCGCGGTCGCCAGCTCCCGCCGCGACACGCCCCGCTCCGCCCGCAGCACCGCGATGCGGTTGTGCACGAGCTCCTTGTCCTTGTCCTTGTCCGTCGGCACCGGACCTCGCCATCTTCTGCCACCGTAGAACTCTGACTGTTGATAGTAGAAGTACTATATTTGATCGAAGGGGTGCAAGATGATGTCAAGGGAGTGCTGCCGTCCGGCGGCCACGGGACGGCCTTGTCAGGACGACGAAGATCGGCTTGGCTCGTCCTGCCGGAGCCAGGGGACGCGAGCGGGAGGTGCGGGCGGATGAAGGTGTTCGTCTCGGTGGACATGGAGGGCATCACCGGGCTCACCGACCCGGACGAGATGCGCGCGGGCGGACGCGGCTACGAGCGCGGCTGCGAGCTGATGACCGCCGACGCCAACGCCGTCATCACCGCCGCGTTCGACGCCGGAGCCGAGAAGGTGGTGGTGGCCGACGCCCACGGCAAGGGCAGGAACCTCCGCGTGGACCTCATCGACGAGCGCTGCACCCTCGTCCGCGGCCCCTACAAGCCCATGCGCATGGCCGAGGGCCTCGGCAGCTGGTGCGACGTGGCCGTCTACGTCGGCTACCACGCCCGCGCCGGAACACCCCGGGGCGTCCTCAACCACACCTGGATGGGCCGCGAGATCCAGAACGTCACGCTCAACGGCGAGGTCGCGGGGGAGATCCGGCTGATGGCCGCCTACGCCACCAGCCTCGGCGTCCCGGTCGGCCTGGTCACCGGCGACGTCGCCGCCTGCGCCGAGGCCCGCGAGGTGCTCGGCGAGGTCGCCACCGTCGCGGTCAAGAAGGGCAGCGACCGCTACGCCGCCGAGCTCGTCCCGCCCGCCCGCGCCCACCGCATGATCAACGAGGCCGCCCGCACCGTGTTCGCCGCCCCCGACCGCTGGCGCCGCCACCCCGTCGAACCGCCCTACACCCTCGGCGTCGACTGGAGCTCCACGTCCATCGCCCAGTCCTGCGAGGTCGTCCCGGGCGTCCGCCTCACCGGCCCGCGCACCACCGAGTTCACCACCGACGACTTCCACGAGATCGTCGGCCTCCTCGGCGTCTGGTCCACCATCGCCGGCGAGGTCGGCTGCACCGGCCACCAGTACGGCTGACCCCCAACCCCCACCCCGTCGCGCCCCGCCTCCCGCGCTTCGCGTCCCGGGCCCGCCTCCCGCGCGTCCCGCGCCCTGCGTGTGCTACGCGCTTCGCACCCCACGCGCTTCGCGGCCCACGCGCTTCGCGGCCCACGCGCTTCGCGGCCCACGCGCTTCGCGGCCCGCGCCCCGCGTGCCTCCCGCGCGCTTCGCGCGCCCGCGCGACGGGTCTCCGGACGAGAGGGCAGGCGCCGCTGGGACTGACTTGGTCTCGGCTGGTCCCGGTCGTGGGTGCGGAGGCGGGGCCGGGGTCGGCGTCAGTCGGTTTCCCGCGCGTTTCGTGCCCCGCCTCCCGCGCCCTCCGCGCGGCGGGCCTCCGCGCGGAGGGGCTCCGGATGAGGGGGCAGGCGCCGTCGGGCCTGGCTTGGTCTTGGCGGGTCCCGGTCGTGGGTGCGGAGGCCGGGGCGGGGGGCGGCGTCAGTCGGTGGTGAAGGGGGTGGCGGCCAGGGCCTCGTAGGCGGGTTGGAGGGCGTCGGTGAGAGGGCGGCGGCGGATCTTCACCGGGGGCGGCTCGGCGACCTGGAGGATGAAGCCGGGCGGGACGGACGGCGCGGGGGCGCGGTCGCGCAGCCGGGCCAGCCCGGACGGCGGTGTCCAGAAGCCCTCGGCGGTCAGCGGCTCGTCCTCGACCTCGAACGGGTCGGGGGCGTCCTCCGCCGGGGCGCGGCGCAGCGCGGTGAGGAGCTCGTCGCGGGTGCGGCCGTTCCAGGCGAGGATGAGGAACGGGTCGTCGTCGAAGGACTCGGCGAGCAGGTAGAGGACGGCGGCGGCGTGCTTGCAGGGGTCGCCCCAGTCCGGGCAGTCGCACATCAGGTGCAGGTCGGCGGCGGACTCGGGGAACAGCGACAGGCCGAGGCCGGCGAACACCTCCTCGATCTCGGGCGGCATCTCCCCGGCCAGCAGCCGCGCGCGGAAGACCGCGCGGGACGCCAGCTCGGCCTCCACCCGCCGCCACCCGGCGTCGTCGATCGCGTCGATGCCGAGCGCCACCTCGTAGGGCTCCTCCACCGAGCCCTGCACGCGCGCCGTCACCTCGTACGCCCCGACGCGCAGGTCGACGACCTGGCCCTTGCGCGCGTAGGAACGGCCGCGCTGGAGCCGCCCGGTGTCGGCGAACGACTCCACCAGGTCGATGAACCGGCGCGACCACCACTGCGAGCCGATCGACCCGCGCGCCGTGCGCGCCCGCAGGCCGTCCTCGACCTCGATCGGGTCGCCGTACTTCGGCATCAGTCGCTCACCGCCTCGGGGGACAGGCGCAGGACGTCGCGCAGCTCGGCGACCGACAGCTCGGTGAGCCAGTCCTCGCCGGTGCCGACGATGGACTCGGCCAGCGCCTTCTTGCGCTCGATCATCTCGTCCACCCGCTCCTCCATCGTGCCGACGCAGACGAACTTGCGGACCTGCACGTTTTTGGTCTGGCCGATGCGGAAGGCGCGGTCGGTGGCCTGGTCCTCCACGGCGGGGTTCCACCAGCGGTCGACGTGCACGACGTGGTTCGCGGCGGTCAGCGTGAGCCCGGTGCCGGCGGCCTTCAGCGACAGCAGGAAGACCGACGGCTCGGGATCGCTCTGGAAGTGCTGGACCAGGTCGTCGCGCTGCTGCTTGGACGTGCCGCCGTGCAGCCACAGCACGGGCCGTTCGAGCCGCGCCGCCAGATACGGCTGGAGCATCGAGCCGAACTCGGCGTACTGGGTGAACACCAGCGCCTTCTCGCCCTGCTCGACCACCTCGGCGCAGATCTCCTCCAGCCGCTCCAGCTTCCCGGACCGGCCGGGCAGCCGCGAGCCGTCCTTGAGCAGCTGCGCGGGATGGTTGCAGACCTGCTTGAGCTTGGCCATCGTCGCCAGGACGAGTCCGCGCCGCTGCTTCTCGTCGGCCTGCGCGATCTGCTCCAGCATGTCGTCCAGCGTCGCCTGGTAGAGGGACGCCTGCTCGGGCGTGAGGTTGCAGTAGACCTTGATCTCCTGCTTCTCCGGCAGGTCGGAGATGATCGACTTGTCGGTCTTCAGCCGCCGCAGGATGAACGGCTGGGTGGCGCGCTTGAGCGCCGCGGCCGCCCGCTCGTCGCCGTCCCGCTCGATCGGCACGGCGAACCGCTCCCGGAACGCCGCGCGCGGCCCCATCAGGCCGGGGTTGGCGAACTCCATGATCGACCACAGCTCGGTCAGGTGGTTCTCGACGGGCGTGCCGGTCAGCGCGAGCCTCGTTCGCGCGGGGATGCCGCGCACCGCCCGCGCCTGCCGCGTGCCGCTGTTCTTCAGCGCCTGCGCCTCGTCGCACACCACCCGCCGCCACGGCACCGCCGCCAGCATCTCCGCGTCGCGCGCCGCCGTCCCGTACGTGGTCAGCACCAGGTCGGCCCCCGACGCCGCCGTGACGAGGTCCTCGTCACGGTGCCGCCCCGTCCCGTGGTGGACGTAGACGCGCAGCTTGGGCGTGAACTTGGCCGCCTCCCGCTGCCAGTTCCCCACCAGCGACATGGGCCCCACCAACAACGTCGGCCCCGGCCCGCCGTCCGCCGGACGCTCCCGCTCCCAGGCCAGCAGCGCGAGCGTTTGGGCGGTTTTGCCCAAGCCCATCGAGTCCGCGAGGATTCCGCCGAGGCCGACGCTCTCCAGAAAGGTGAGCCAGGCCAGGCCGCGTTCCTGGAAGGGGCGCAGGGTGCCGTTGAAGCCTTCGGGGGTGGCGACCGGGGTGAGGCGGCGGTCGGCGGTGCCGGAGAGCAGGTCGCCGAAGGAGCCGTCGGCGTCGACGTCGACGAGGGGGAGGGCGTCGTCGCCGGCGTGGATGACGGCGCGCATGGCCGCGGCGGCGGACATCGTGCCCGCGCGGGGGTGGCGCAGGAAGTCGAGGGCGGCCTGGAGCTGCTCCTCGTCCAGCTCGACCCACTGGCCGCGGAGGCGGACGAGAGGGGCCTTCAGGCGGGCGAGTTCTTCGAGTTCGTCCTCGTCGATGGTCTCGTCGCCGAGGGCCAGGTCCCACCGGAAGTCGACCATGCCCTGGAGGTCGAAGCCGGAGCTGGTGGCCGCGCCCGAGCCCTCGCCCTCCTGGGTGCGGGTGGTGAGCTTCATGCCGAGTTTGGCCTTGCCGGCCCACTGGGGGAGCAGGACGCCGAAGCCCGCGGCGGCGAGCATGGGGGCGGCCTGCTTGAGGAAGCGGAACGCCCCGGCCGTGTCGAGCTCGGCCTCGCAGGGGACCGGGCCGTCCAGCGCGGGGGCCATGTCGGGGAAGAGGCGCAGGGCGCGTCCCAGGCCGCCGAGGAGGGTCTCCTCGGCGCCCGGGAGGAAGTTGGCCTCGCCCGCCCACACCAGGGCGGCCGGGACGTAGAGGCTCAGGTCTTCGGTGCCCTGGAGGGCGAACTCGACCCGCCACGGCGGGCCGGCTGCCTCCTCAAGTTCCTCGGGCGCGTCCGGGTCGTCTTCGGCGGTGGGCTCGTAGAGGCGGAAGCAGACGCGGAGGGGGCCGGACGGACGGTGCGCGGCGGCGTACCAGGCGTCCAGCTCGGCGATGAGGTCGGCCGGGTCGTCGCGGGGCTCGCGGGGGACCAGCGGGGACGGGCCGGTGAGGGCCTCGGCCCAGCGCTCGGCCAGGGGGAGGCGGTCGGGGGCCTTGCCCTTGCGCGGCGGGAGCAGCGGGTGGGGCACCACGCCGCGGACGGCGGTGTCGACCATGCCGGACAGGGCCTCGCGCAGCACCTCGGCGTGACGACCTTCTCGCCGGCCTTGATCGGCTGGCCGCCGAGGGTAAGGTCGCGGGTGGCGGTGCGGCG
>NZ_JBFAOF010000053.1:0-18112 GCF_040675125.1 Spirillospora sp. NPDC049652
CCCCCGAGTTCCTCCGCCACGCCCGCGCCGGCGGCCACCCCGTGCTGGTCTTCGCCGCGATGGACGACAAGGACGTGACCGGCATGCTCGCCCCTCTTCCGTCCGACTGGCCCCTCGTCCTCACCCGCACCGGCTCACCCCACTCCGCGGACCCCGCCGACCTGCGGGCCCGTCTCTCCGCCACCCGCCACGGCCCCTGCGTAACCGCCGGGGACACCCCGTCGGCCCTCCAGCGGGCCGCCGCCCTGGCCACCCCGGACGGCCTGATCATCGTCCTGGGCTCACACCGCCTGGTGGGCGAATCCCGGACCGTCCTGTCCCTCCCACCCGAATGACCGGCCCGGGCGCCTCATACGCCGATCCGAGCAGACCGGCGGGACGGCGCGCCGGGCGGGTTCAGGACGGGCCGCCGCGCAGGAAGGCCAGCACCGCCATGACGCGGCGGTGGTCGTCGGCCGAGGGCGGCAGGCCGAGCTTGTCGAAGATCGCCGAGATGTGCTTCTCGACGGTGCCCGCGCTCAGTTCCAGCAGCCGTCCGATGGCGCTGTTGCGGCGGCCCTCGGCCATCAGCGCGAGCACCTGGCGTTCGCGTGCGGTCAGGCCGCCGAGGGGGTCGCGGCGGCGCCGGTGGGCGAACAGGGCCCCGACCACCTCCGAGTCCAGGACGGTCTCCCCCGCGACGACGCGGGCCAGCGCGTCCGACAGCTCGGTCAGCTTGGCGACGCGGTCCTTGAGCAGGTAGCCGACTCCGCCGCCGTCCGCCAGCAGGTCTTCGGCGTAGCTCTCCTCGACGTACTGCGACAGCACCAGGATCGCGGTGCCGGGCAGGTCGCGGCGGATCCGCAGCGCGGCCTGGAGTCCCTCGTCGGTGAAGGTGGGCGGCATGCGCACGTCGACCACCGCGACGTCGGGACGGTGCTCGGCCGCGGCCGCGACGAGGGCGGGGCCGTCGCCGACGGCGGCCACCACCTGCTGGCCGGCCTCCTCCAGCAGGCGGACCAGGCCCTCGCGCAGCAGCAGCGAGTCCTCCGCCAGGACGACGCGCATCAGTGCTCGGTGAGCGGGACGGTCGCGGTCAGCACGGTCGGTCCTCCGGGAGGGCTGGTGATCTCGAGTGTTCCTTCGACGGCGGCGAGCCGGTCGGCCAGACCGGCCAGGCCGTGGCCCTTGCCCTGGTGGGCGCCGCCCCGGCCGTCGTCGTGGACCCGGACGTGCAGGGCCTCCCGGCCCGCGGTGACGGTCACGGCGCAGCTGGTGGCCTGAGCGTGCTTGGCGATGTTGGTCAGGGCCTCGGCGACGACGAAGTAGACGGTGTTCTCGGCGATGACGGCGTAGCGGCGGGCGGGCAGGTCCGCCTCCAGCGACACCGGGACCGGGCAGCGGCCGGCCGCCGCCGACAGCGCCGCGTGCAGACCGCGGTCGGCGAGGATCGGCGGGGCGATCCCGCGGGAGAGCGCGCGCACCTCCGACAGCGCCTCGCGGCTCTGCTCGATCATCTCCTCGACCAGCGGCTTGGCGCGTTCGGGGGCGTCGTCCAGCCGCCGCGCGACGGTCTCCAGGTCCATGTTGAGCCGGACGAGGCGCTGCTGCGGCCCGTCGTGCAGGTCGCGCTCCAGCCGGCGCAGCGTGTGCGCCTCGGCGGCGACCGCGCTGCGCCGGCCCTCCGCGAGCCGCGTGGTGCGGGCCCGCAGCGCGGCGGTCTGGTTGGTCAGCAGCCCGCGCGCCAGCGCCGACTGCGCAGCGGCGAGCCCGTGCACGACCGGGACGGCCGTGGCCAGCAGCACGACACCGACACCGGTGTTGAAGGCGATGTCCGCACCGCGCGAGGAGATCCCGAACGCGAGGTCGAGGACGCCGGTGGTGTCGGGGTCGCGCGGGATCGACCACGACCACGCCGCGTAGCTCAGCTCGCCGACGCCGCCGAGCGTCCAGGCCCCCGCCAGGCAGAAGGTCGTCAGCCGGATCGGGAACGCCACGACCATGTGGACGAGGTCGCGCCACGCCTGGGGGTCGCGCGCGGTCTCCAGCCAGCCGGTGAACCCGGATCGTCCGGCGTCGCGGTAGTGGTGCGGCGGCAGCGCCCGTCCGGTCGCCCGCTCGGCCTGGCGGCGCTCCAGCCGCGCGAAGGCCCGCGCCGCGGCCAGCGTCGCCGCCAGTACGGGCGCCCCGAGGACGATGACCAGGGTCGAGGTGCCCGCCGCGAGCCCGGCGACCGCGACCGTGAAGGCGGCGGCCCCGACGAAGGGCCCGGAGAACAGGTAGGCGAGTTCGCGGCCGAAGCGGCCGGGGACCCGTGACGGACGGGCGGCGGGTGGCGCGGCCACCATCGATTCGCTCATGCCGTCCAACCTCTCGCTTCCGGTCCGCGCCGCCCACGGTGCGCACCCGGTGATCATGGTGGGGCAAACCCCCAGAAGCAAGACGAGAATCACCCCGAGAGCGCCCCTCCGCCATGCGCGACCAGCCCCGCTGGGCGATGCCCCTGCGGTTCTGAGGTCGAGAACGATGCTGGGCGAACGCGAGCTCGTCGCGCTCGCCCAGCACAGGCCGCCGCCTGAGCCGTGGAGCGGGTCCCGGCCTTCGGTGCGGGGTCGGTCAGGTGCGGCGGCAGTGGTAGCCGGTGACCCGGTCGGGTGTCTCGGCGATGCCGGACGCCGCCGACGCGGCCGGCGGGACGCATTCGGCGGTGCCGGCGGGGGCGTTGCTCGTGATGGTGAAGGGGCCCTGGATGGGGCCGTTGCCGGGAGCGCCGTTGGTGGGAGCGCAGTCGTCGGTCCCGAGCCACTTCTGGGCACTGTCCCACGCCAGGAAGGTGCACATGTAGCCGGGAGGTGTGGTTGCGGCATGCGCCGAGCCGCCGACGGTGGCGGGACTCAGTGCGGTGACCGCCAGGGCGAGGGCGGCCCGCGGAACGTGTTTGATCACGGCGTTCCCCTTTCAAGCCATGCTAACAACGGAGAGTAGTTATCTAACTACTCTCCGTTTAGCAAGACGTGTGGACGGAAAAAGCGACCGACAGCTCCACACCCCGCCGCTTCCGCCCGCCGCTGAACCCCCGCTTCGCCTGCGGCGACCGGCGGTTCTGCTCGGTCCTACTCGGTCCGCAGCGCGGTGGCTGTCCGGGTCCGTGCCGCCCATCCGGCCGGCAGCAGTGCCCCGAGCAGGGCGATCACGATCCCGCCGACCAGCAGGGGGACGAGCAGCCCGGGGGTGTAGGTGTGCGACACGCTCGGCGGCAGGTGCCGGCCGATCGCGTTCCCCATCGGGGTCAGCGTCGCCTTCTCCACCGCGACCCCGATCGGGACCCCGACCAGCCCGGCGATCAGGCCGGTGAGCGTCACCGAGGACAGGACCATCGCCATGGTCTGCCCGGGTGTCATCCCGAGGGCCTTGAAGGTCCCCAGATCGTGCACCCGCTCGCGGGTCTCCTGCACGACCACGCTCAGCACGCCGAGCGCGGCGACCGCGATCAGCATCAGCGTGAGCGCGGCCACCAGGGAGCCCATGATGACCACGATGATGCTCTTGCCCCCGTCCGAGTTCGACTGGACCGAGGCGTTCAGCGGGGTCAGCGCGGCGGCGGCCGAGGCGGACCAGTCCGCTCCGTCGACGTTCGAGGCCAGCTCCACGTTGAACTGGTCGATGCGCGGGGTCAGACCGGCGGCGGTGAAGGTGGCAGCGTCCGTCATGACCGTGTAGTCGCCCGCGTTGGTGTTGAAGTTGACGCCGACGACCTTCAGCGACAGCTGCTTGTTCTGCTGCACCACGGTGACGTTGTCACCGACGTGGATCCCCGCCGTCGTGGCCAGCTTGTCTCCGACCACGGCCTCGCCGGGCGCCGAGTACCAGCGGCCGGACAGCAGCTCCAGGCCCGTCCAGGAGAAGTCGCCGGTGACCGTGTACACCGTCGTCGGTTCGCCGCCGGGCGGGCCGCCGACCATGGTCGCGCCGCTGTCGCCCCAGCCGAACGCGGCCTTCGTCCCGGGCGTCCTGGCGAGCGCGGCGGCCACCTTCGCGGCGTCCAGGTGCGCGTTGCGCGGGTCGTTGGGCCCGTAGAGATTCCAGCGCGCGCCCTCCCGGGCCTTGGGTATCACGATCTTCGACGCGACGCTGAAGCCCGAGTAGCTGACGTCCAGGTACTTGTTGAAGCCGGTCTCCAGCCCCACCGCGAACGTGGCGCTCACCACGCCGAACAGCACCGCCACACCGACCAGCACGGCCCGGGACGGCCGGGCGAACGGCTGGGCCAGCCCCAGCGACACGGCCCGGGGCAGCGGCAGCCGCGAGGCCAGGCGCTGCGCCGTCCGACCGCGACCGGCCTTGGGGGCGCGGCCGTCCACCAGAGCCCGCACTGTCGGCATACGGCCGGCCCGCAGTGCCGGGACCAGAGCCGTGACGCCGACGATCAGCAGGGTGCCCAGCGGCACCACGGCGCTGACCCACAACGGAATCATGGCGCTGGCCGCGCCGAGCTGCTTGGTGGCCCCGTCCAGGATCGGCACGGCCAGGAGGTTGCCGAAGACCGTGCCGAGAACCACGCCGAACGACGCCGGGATCAGGGCCTGCGCGGTGTAGGCGCGGGCCACCTGCGAAGGGGTGAAGCCCAACGACTTCAGGATCCCGATGCGCCGGACTCCCGAGGCCACGGCCCCGCTGACCACGATCGAGATGATCAGCACCGACAGCAACAGCCCGAGGATCCCGAAGGCGACCAGGAACGGCACATAGGCCTTGGCGTTGCCGATCGCCTGCTGCTCCGCGGTCAGGTACGACTGCCCGGTCTCGACCGCGCCGGCCGGCGCGGCGGCGGCCACTGCCCGCTTGCCGGTGGCGATGTCGGCGTCGGTCCCGGCTTTGGCGAATCGGTAGAGCATCTGCTCGTCGGACTTGGCGCCGGCCGCGGTGAGCCGGGCGAAACCGTCGGCGGTGGCGAAGGCGGTCGCGCTGTTGGTCACCGAGCCGGCGAAGCCGACGACCTTGAACGACGGCTTGCCCGGCAGGGACGAGAACACCAGCGAGGCGCCGAAGCAGTCGACGGCATAGTGCTGCCACGGCAGGGCGATCTCGCCCGGACCGGTCGGCCAGCGCCCCCGGGTCAGCGCCAACCGGTCCATCCCGGAGGTGCTGCCCAGGTCAGGCCGGGTGGTGACGGTGACCGGACCGTTGTCGTGACCGGCCGAACCCTTCGTGGCGCAGTCCGTGCCGATGGTCGTGTCCAGGGCGGCGGCGACCGGGTACGGTCCGGCCGCCTCGGTGACGCCGGCGGCGTGGGCGGTGGCGGCGGCCTGCGCGGCCGTGGCCTTCGCACCGTTGAACTGGACGGCCAGATGCGCGCCGTTCCGGGCTTTGAAAGCGTGCTCGAACGGGGCCTGCACGACGGTCAGCAGGCCGAGGGAGAGTACCGAGGACGTCACCGCGGCGAACGTCGTCAGCGCCATGACGAGGGACTGGACCCGACGTCGGCCCACGCCGGAGCGTACGACCTTGCCCAAGGCGCTCACCGGCTCACCGCCGACAGCAGGCGGGCCATGGCAGGAAATCCAACCTCGGAGAGGAGGCGGGGCATCGGAGGTTCGCGCAGTGTCATCCGGCCGCTCCCGCCGGACGGGACAGCGGCGTGCGGGCGGCCAGGCCGGCGCCGCCGTCGTTGATGACGTCCCGCTCGACCGCGCCGTCCACCAGCTCGATCGTGCGGCTCGCGGTGCTCGCGGCCAGCCGCACATCGTGGGTCACCAACACGATGGTCCGGCCCTCGCCGTTCAGGTCCAGCAGCAGCCGGCGCACGTCCTCGGCCGAACTGGAGTCCAGCGCGCCGGTGGGCTCGTCGGCCAGCAGCAGCGGCGGCTTGTTCATCAGCGCCCTGGCCACCGCCACCCGCTGCCGCTGCCCGCCGGACAGCCGCTGCGGGTAGGCGTCGGCATGCCGGTCCAGGCCCACCGAGCCGAGCAGTTCGGCGGCCCGCCGCTTCGCCTCGGCCCCGCCCATCCCGGCCAGCCGCGCCGGAACCATGACGTTGTCCAGCACGGTCAGGTCGTCGAGCAGATGGAAGAACTGGAAGACCATGCCGACCGAGGTCCGGCGGTACTTCGCCGAACCGGCCTCACCGAGCCGGTCGACGCGGGTGCCGTCGACGGTGACACTGCCGCTTGAGGGCCGGTCCAGGCCGGCGATCAGATTCAGCAGCGTGGACTTCCCGCTGCCGGAATGGCCGAGGATCGCCACGCACTCACCGGGTGCCACGGACAAGGTCACACCGGCCAGCGCGGGCGGCCCGTCGTCGTATTTCTTCGTCGCGTCGCGAAGGTCGATCAGCGGTGCATTCGTCATGCCCAGGAACCTAGGAACAGGACGCCGTCCGCCGCGTCGGCCGGGGGATGTCTCCGTATCCCCAGGCCATCGGCCCGGCGGTGATACCGGCGTACATCCCCGGGACGACGCGCGGAGCCGACGCCGCTGCATACGATCCCCGTATGGAAGAGCTCCTCCAGCGACTCTCGACATCGAAGTGCGTGACCTGGCTGACGGCCCAGGCCGCGGTGCTGGCCACCGCCTGCTTCTACGCGCTGATGCTCGTCTGGACGATGCCGGCCTCCCGGACCGGGCTCTTCTTCGTGCTCGCCCTTCCGGTCCTGCTCGTCCGCCGTCTGCCGGCGGCGGTCTTCGCGGCGGTCCTGGGCGAAGCGGTCATCGGCGACATCTTCGGCGAGCGGCCCTCGATCGTGTTCGTCCTGCTCGGCGTCTTGGGCGGCTACCTCGCCGTCCGGCGGCCGAGGACCGCCGCCGTCGGCTTCGTCGCCGCCGTCGCGGCGGCGTTCGTCAACGTCACCCACATCCCCGGCGAGACCGTCAGCGACGCGACCCAGTTCGCCGTGGGGCTCGCGGTGTGGTTCGCGGTCGCGTGGGTCTTCGGGGGCGTGTACCGCAAACGCCGTGAATACCTCGACGCCCTGCACGAGCAGAGGGCGGCCCGCGCCGTCCTGACCGAACGGCTGCGGATCGCCCGTGAACTGCACGACAGCGTCGCGCACAGCATCGGCATCATCACGGTGCTGTCGGGAGCGGCGGCCCGGGTCGTGGAGACCAAGCCCGAACAGGCGCGGCAGGCGCTCACCGGCATCGAGACCACCAGCAGGGAGACGCTGCTCGAACTACAGCGCATGCTCGGGGCGCTACGCCGCGCCGAGCCGGACGACGCCATGCCGCAGGCCGCTCCGCTGGCCCCGGCCGGCAGCCTGGCCGACGTCCCGCAACTCGCCGAACGCACGGCCGACGCCGGGGTGCGGGTCCAGGTGACCTGGCGAGGCGAGCGGCGTCCGCTGCCGCCGGAGATCGAACTGTCGGCGTTTCGGATCATTCAGGAGTCGGTGACGAACGTGGTGCGGCATTCCGGGGCGCGGACGTGCCGGGTCGCGGTCGGTTACGAGCCGGAGGGAGTGACGATCGAGGTGGTGGACGACGGTCTCGACGGGCCGGGTCGTCCGAGGCTCGCCGGGGTCGCCGGGAGCGGTTTCGGCCTGCTCGGGATGCGTGAGCGGGTGTCGTTGCTGTCGGGCCAGTTCAGCGCGGGGCGGCGTCCGGAGGGCGGTTTCCGGGTGACGGCGAGGCTCCCGGCGTGAGCGTGCGGGTGCTGCTGGTCGATGACCAGCCGCTGCTGCGGGTCGGGCTCGGGATCCTGATCGGCGACACCGACGACTTGGAGGTGGTCGGCGAGGCCCGCGACGGCCGTGAGGCGGTGCGCCTGGTGCGTGAGCTGCGTCCGGACGTGGTGGTGATGGACATTCGGATGCCGGGCATGGACGGGATCGAGGCGACCCGGCAGGCGACCGCCGAGCCGGACCCGCCCAAGGTGCTGGTGCTGACGACCTTCGACGACGACGAGTACGTCTACGGCGCGCTGCGCGCCGGGGCCAGCGGGTTCCTGCTCAAGAGCATGGCCCTGGACGCGATCCTGGACGCGATCCGGGTGGTGGCGGCCGGCGACGCGCTGATCGCACCGAGCGTGACCCGCCGCCTGATCGCGGATTTCGCCGGAACGTCCGTCCCCCCGGCCCCGGCCCCGGCCCCGGACTCACCTCTCCTCGCGGAGATCACCGACCGGGAGCGCGAGGTCCTGGCACTGGTCGGCCAGGGACTGTCGAACACCGAGATAGCCGAACGTCTGGTGATCAGCGCAGCGACGGCGAAGACCCATGTCGCCCGCCTGTTCGCCAAGCTGGAGGCCCGAGACCGCGTCCACCTGGCAATCATCGCCTTCGAAACCGGCCTAGCCCCCCGCAGCCGATAACCCAAGAACAATCCCCGCCCACCGCCCAAAGACCCCCCGCCCCACCCACTTGGCCACCGCTGGAACCAGGAGCCCAGGGGCTGCCGACCGGTTATCAAGGGTGGCCTGTGGAGGCCGACCTGGTGAACGGAGGGCTCGAAGGTGCATCTGCCATCTCCGGTCCAAAGGTGTGCCGCTGAGTGGCTGACCAGGTACGGCCGTGCCGGATCAGGCCGGGTCGAGTGTCTTGTTGAGAGTCTCGCGGACGCGCACTGTCGGGTGGGCGGATCACTCGTGAAGTCATGTTCCCGCGCTCGCACGACTTGACGGCTCTGCTGCCGGGCGACAAGAACACAACTGTCACCCGGGCGCTGCCCCGTTGCCGGCCGTGCCGGGGGGGGTGCATGCCTTCAAGCGGGTTTCGCTCCTGTGTGATCTGTGTTCCGGATGTCGTCCCTCCCGTCGGCGGGCACCGGACACCAGTGAAGGGAGACCCCGCATGTTCGTGTCGCGACCAGCACAGCGTTCCCGCCGCCCGCGTGCTCGGGGCCGCCGGGGCGCGGCAGCCGTCGCGGTCCTGCTGGCGGCGCTGGGCGTGCAGGCGCCGGCCGGGCCCGCCCGGGCCGACGCCAACGTCCAGGTGAGCGACTCGGCCGACCCGGTCACCGTCGGCACCAGCTACACCTACACCGTCAGCTACAGCACTCCGGACACCATCACCGACGGCTCCATCGACCTGTCGGGGGCCAGCGCCACCATCACGGCCGTCAGCGCCAGCGACGCCGACTTCGAATGCGTCGCTACCACCAGCACCCACGTCACCTGCAACGCCTTGGTGCCCATCGGCACCCCGGGGACCGTCACCGTGACGGTCACCCCGCAGGCGGCCGGCACGGTCACCGCCAACGCCTTCATCAACTACTTCAACATCGTCG
Source organism: Spirillospora sp. NPDC049652 (assembly GCF_040675125.1). Classification (NCBI taxonomy): domain Bacteria; kingdom Bacillati; phylum Actinomycetota; class Actinomycetes; order Streptosporangiales; family Thermomonosporaceae; genus Spirillospora; species Spirillospora sp. NPDC049652. Next base: position 9,199 of record NZ_JBFAOF010000053.1, read on the forward strand.
GCACCGGCGCCGACACCACCACCATCACCGCGCCCAGCGCGGACCTGGCGGTGAGCCTGAACGCCCAACCCCACCTGGGCATCCTGGTGCCCTTCCTGTCCTACACCGCCACCACCCACAACAACGGCCCCGGCACCGCCACCGCCGTCACTCTGACCGCGACCCTGCCCGCCGGAAAGACCGCCACCAACCTGTCGGCCGGCTGCACCTCCACTCCCGGAACCGTGACCTGCACCTATGGCACCATCGCCAGCGGCGGCAACGCCGTGTCCACCTTCCGGCTGCCGCTCAACATCCTGAGCCTGGGCCAGGTCACCGTCACCGCCGCCCGCACCGCCTCCACCCCCAACGACCCCAACCCGGCCAACGACAGCGCCAGCGCCACCTGCACCGTCGTCTCCGTCGTCCTGGCCACCTGCCCCTGACCCACTCACCCGGTCCACGCACCTGAGCCCGGCGTTCGACCGTGGAGCAACCCAAGGGACGAACTGCCCGAGGGGCGACACTGGGCGAACGCGGGGTTTTCGCGTTCGCCCAGGTCAGGCAACCGAACCGCGGCTGGGAAGCTAAGGGGCGGCCCGGCTCGCGAGCCGTCCCGGCGTGGGAAGCCCAGGGGCGGTTTCCTCTGCCCCCTCTCTCGGCAACATCGGCATGCATCACCGGACGCTCGTCCATCGGGCACACCGCCAGGGACGCTGACAGGGACGTGCCTCGTCCACGGTCATGCGGTCTCACGGCCGAAGGTGGCCGCCGAGAGGTGGGTCATGGTTTGTATGGGTTCTGGCGGGGTGGATGGCCCAGTCCGACGATGGTGGGCATGGGCAGGCGTAGCTCTGAATGGCGTAAGGCGGCCGTGAACACCGGGCTGCTCGCGGTGGCCGTACTAATGCTGGCGGTATTCGTGCTGCTGGTGTGGTTGATCTCCGTCTGGCACCCCAAAGACCTGCAGACCGCGCCGAACGTCGGGCAGGTGGTCTCGGTGTTCCTAGGCGTCCCCTCCACGCTGCTCCTCTTGGTTCAGTGCTGGACGTGGTTGTGGCGGCGCCGTGGTTCGACTCCGGTCATCACCACCGAGACGGTGACCAAGGCCCAGAACGCACTGGCAGGCAAGATCGCCATCCAGTGGACAGAGGAGGCACGGGTCCGGGGGCTGGACAACCGGTTTCCGATGCCGGTGCGGTGGGAGCTGATCACCGACCAGCGCATCATGGACCATCCCGAACACATCACCAGCAGTAAGACCCTGGCGTGGTCGGGCACGGCGGATGACATCGGTGCGATGGTCGGGCGGTTCCGGGCGTTGCGGCGCCGACGTCTGGTGATCATCGGAGGCCCGGGGGCGGGCAAGACCACCCTGGCGGTGCAGTTGGTCCGAGAACTGCTGGACGAGCCCGACCCGGGTGAACCGGTCCCGGTCCTGCTCTCGATCGCCGACTGGGACACCGAACGATTCCCGCGGTTGCAGAGCTGGCTCGCCGCCCGCCTGACCGAGACCTACCCGTTGTTGCGGGCAGCGCAGTACGCCCCGGACGTGGCCGACCAACTGGTGCGGCGCGCTCGTATCCTGCCCGTGCTCGATGGGCTCGACGAAATTCCTTCCCAGGCCCGCGCCTCCGTGATTGCCGCACTCAACGAGTCGCTGGCCGACAACGATCAGCTGATCCTCACCAGCCGCACCACCGAGTACGCCGAGGCCATCGCCGCGGCCGGAGACGTGATCACCTCCGCCGCCGTCCTCCGACCACTCCCGCTGTCCCCCGCGGTCGCAGCCGACTACCTCACCCACTGCCTGACGCCCTCCCCGGGACCCGCCTGGGAGCAGACCTTGACCGCCCTCCGCGCCACCCCTGCCGCCGAGCCGGCTTCATTGGATCAAGTGCCGCCGGGACCGGCCGGGGTACTGGCTCGCGTCACCGCCACCCCCTTGGGCCTGTGGCTGCTCCGCACCGTCTACATCGTCCCCGGCACCGACCCCGCCCCCCTGACCGATCAAGGCCGCTTTCCCACCCCAACCGCGCTCCAAGCCCACCTGTTCGACCAGCTCATCCCCGCCCTCATCAAGGCCCGCTCACCCAGTGACGACTCTGCCGAGCCGTTCCGGCCACGCCACCACCTCGACCCTGCCCAGACTCGGCGCTGGCTGGGATATCTCGCCCACCACCTCACCAACTCCCGTCACCACGACGGCAGCCGCCACACGCGCGACTACGCCTGGTGGCGGCTCGCCGCCAGCACCGACGCCATCAACCCCCTGAACCAGCTCACTATCGCCCAGCTCATCTCCCTCGCGGTCGGGCTCCCGGTCGGGTTCGCGGCCGGGGTCATGGGTGGGCTCAAGGGCGGCCTCGCGGTCGGGCTTGTGGCCGGGCCCGTGGCCGGGCTCGCGGTCGGGTCCGTCGTGGGAGGCGCGATCGCATTCACCGCAACTTCGTGGGCGCGCGAGTCACCTGGCTATGCGGACTTGAGCCTCCGCCACCGTTCGGCCGAACTCATGCGCCAACTGGCGCGCGCTCCCAGGCGGGCTGGCGGGCGGGCTGGCAGGCGGGCTGGCGGCAGGGCGGCTCCCGGTCGGGCTCGCGCTCGGGTCCGCGGTGATGCTCGTGAGCGGGCTGTTGTGGTGGGCGGAACAACCAACCCAGAACCAGCGCGCTACAACCCCGATGAGGAGCTGGCGCGCCGATCAAACCCTGAACCTGTTCCGCATTAGTACTTGGATGGTCGGGATGGGGCTCGCGGCCGGGGTCGTGGGCGCGCTCGCAAGCGGGCTGACGTTCGGGCTCCTGGTCGGGCTTGCAGTCGCGTTCGGGGGCGGGCTCGCAAGCGGGCTCACGCTCTCAGACCATCGGGCCTGGCCCGCATATCTGATCGCTACCTGGCAACTGGCCCGCACTGGCCTGCTCCCGCGTCGGCTGATGCCGTTTCTGGACGACTGCCACCGCATCGGGCTGCTACGCGCGGTCGGCCCCGTCTACCAGTTCCGCCACGCCGACCTTCACGACTACCTCGCCACCGCCTACATCGCGTTGAAGGATCAGTAGTCCCAGCAGCGGATCGTGACCGTGCAGACGTCCCCGGAGCCCTAACTCTCTCGCCGAAGCAGAAGGCGGAGGTCGTCGCTGTACTGACTACCTCAGTGCGTCGTCGCCTCCGCCTTGCCGCACCCAGCCGCGGTGGGACTGCGTGCACCTGTGTCCCTTCGCGCGGGACGAGCGGCTGGAACTGACGACAACCGACGAGGCTGCCGGAGGTCAGGTCACCTTCAGGTCGGCGACGACATCTTTGGTGGTGGCGACGCACTCGGCGTAGATAGGACCTTTGAGGTCGACGGCGGCGTGCAGGTGCTCTCGTGTGAAGGCGGCCGTAGCGTCCTTTACGAGCGTCACGCTGTAGCCCAGTTCCGTTGCCCATCGGCCTGTGCCCTCGACGCACCCTGGCGCCGTCAGGCCGGCCAGATGACGTCCTTGATGTCGTGCTGGCGGAGTTCCTGGTCGAGCCTGCTACCTCAGGTCGCCCGCAAATCCGGCGAAGACGCCGCCGCCATCATCCTCAACGCGACGTCCCGGCAGCCATCACCACCATCTGACGCGGCCCACCCCACACACCCGCCCCGCCGACCGGGCACGCACCACTGGACGGCGGGCCGGACGCGTGCCCGCCAACCCACGCCCCGACGGCCCGAAACGGCCACCACAACGTCGCTCACGGCCGACGACACCGGCCCCGCCGCCGGGCATTCCGGGGGATCGGGCACGTGACCGCCCACGGCGGCCGTGGAAACCGGGGATGACCAGGGGGGATACCGACCGCCGGACGACCACGGAGCAACCATGGAGCGACCACGGGGATGAACTGGGGCGAAAACGACGCTGGGCAAACGCGACATTCTCGCGTTTGCCCAGCTCAGAGATGGTGGGTCGCGTGGGACTCGAACCCACAACCTACGGATTAAAAGTCCGGAGCTCTGCCAATTGAGCTAGCGACCCGTTGGGCGATCCTACCCGGATCGGGGTCGAGTTTAGGTGGGGGGCGGCGGGGGCGCATCCCGGTATCGGGGGGTCAGGTGGACGGGGAGGTGCTTCAGGCCGTTCTGGAAGTTGGAGACGAGGCGGACGGGAGCGCCCGCCAGGGTGATGTCCAGGGGGAGGAGTTCGCGGTAGATCGCGCGCATCTGGGTGCGGGCCAGGTGGGCGCCGAGGCAGAAGTGGGGGCCGAAGCCGAAGCTGACGTGGTCGTTCGGGGTTCGGGTGATGTCGAAGCGGTCCGGGTCGGGGAAGACGGCGGGGTCGCGGTTGGCGGACGCGTGGTAGACGACGACCTTCTCGCCGGCCTTGATCGGCTGGCCGCCGAGGGTAAGGTCGCGGGTGGCGGTGCGGCGGAAGTCCATGACCGGGGGCCAGAAGCGGACGATCTCCTCGACGGCGGTGCCGAGGAGGGACGGGTCGTCGCGCAGGCGGCGGAACTCGGCGGGGTGCTGGAGGAGGGTGAGCAGGCCGCCGGGGATGCCGTTGCGGAGGGTCTCGTTCCCGGCGACGGCGAAGAGGAAGAACATGTTCTCGAACTCGGGGCGGGTGAGGCCGCCGGCGAGCATGCGGGACATGACGTCCTCGCCCGGGGCGCGGCGCTTCTCGTCCGCCAGGGCGTGGGCGTAGGCGAACATGTCGCGGAGGGCGGCCTGGGAGCGGGGGTTCACCGGACGGCCGTCCGGGCGGGTGAGGGTGGCGGGGCGCTGGGCGACCGAGGCGCGGCCCAGGGGGCTGAGGGCGTCGGTGTCGGCGGTGGAGAGGCCCGCGTGGTCGGCGTCCTGGTAGCCGATGATCCGGGACGCCCAGTCGTAGAGCAGGCGGCGGTCCTCGTCCGGGATGCCCATGATGTGGGCGAGTGTCCAGACGGGCAGGTCGGCGGCCAGTTCGACGAAGTCGATCTCGCCGCGGGCGGACGCGACGAGGGCGCGGGCCCGGTCGCTGATCGTCTGCTCCAGGGCGCGGACGGCCCTCGGGGTGAACGCGGCGGCGACGATGCGGCGGGTGCGGGAGTGGTCGGGCGGGTCCTGGTTGAGCATCATGGCCCGGACGAACTCCAGGTCCTCGGGGGTGTCGGGGTCGCGGATCTGGGTGGCGCCGAGGTGGGAGGAGAAGTCGGCGGCGGCGCGCAGGACGTGCTTGACGTCCGGGTGCCGGAAGACGGCCCAGTAGCCGGGGCCGGCGGGCCAGGGGCCGACGGCGGGTTCGGGGATCCGGCAGACCGGCGATTCCGCGCGGAGCCGGGCGAAGGTGTCGTAGGGGACGCCCTCGGCGTAGGTGGCGGGAAGGAAGACCTCCGCAAGCATGATCCCAGCGTGCATCATGACGGGGTGACGGTAGAAGAGGCGGAGAAGGTCCTGCGCGAGAACTTCGCGCCGTGGGTGCTCGACCTCGGACTGCGTGTCGAGGACGTCGGGAAGGGCACGGCGCGGCTGCGCCTTCCCTGGTCGGACCGGCTGGCCCGGGAGGGCGGCGGGCTCAGCGGGCAGGCGCTGATGGCGGCGGCCGACACCGCGACGGTGATCGCGGTGTCCGGGGCGCGCGGCGGGTTCGTGCCGATGACGACCGTCCAGCTGGAGACCACGTTCCAGCGCGCGGTGAAGGACGCCGACGTGCTCGTGGACGTCCGGCTGACCAAGCTGGGCCGGACGCTGGCGTTCGCCGACGTGGCGATGACCGCGGACGGGCGTCCGGACGATCTCGTGGCGCACGCGACGACGGTTTACGCGATCCTGGGCTGATGACGAAGCGCACCGAGACCGTCCGGGTGCCGGACGGCGAGTTCACCCTGCACGTGTGGCTGCCCGAGAAGGGGAGCGGGCCGGGGATCCTGCTCGTCCAGGAGATCTTCGGGGTCGGCGACTACATGGCGGCCGTCGCGGAGGACCTGACCGCCCTCGGCTATGTCGTGGCCGCGCCGGACATGTTCTGGCGGCTGGAGCCCGGCTGGACGGTCGAGCACGGCGAGACGATGATGGCCGAGGCCGGCGACAAGGTCTCCCGGTTCGACTGGACCAAGGGCCAGGACGACCTGGAGGCCGCGCTCGACCGGATGCGCGGACTGCCCGAGGTGTCCGGCGGCGTCGGCGCGGTCGGGTTCTGCTTCGGCGGGTCGCTGGCGTACCTGCTCGCGGCCCGCGCGTCCGACCGGCTGGACGCCGTCGTGTCGTTCTACGGCTCGCGGGTCGGCGACCACCTCGACCGCGCCGGGGACGTCACCGTGCCGATCCAGTTCCACTTCGGCGGGTCCGACCCGTACATCCCGCGCGAGGAGGTCGCCGAGATCGAGCGGACGTTCGCGGGCCGCGACAACGTCGAGTTCCACGTCCAGGAGGACGGCGGGCACGCCTTCCACAACCGGACGTCCCCGATGTTCCACCAGCCCGAGCCCGCCGCGCGCGCCTGGGCGCTGACCGAGGACTTCCTCGCCCGCCGCCTTCCCGTCTCCTGACCCCCGCGCCACGCCCGCCGAGGTCAGGCGGGCGTGGCCAGGGGGAGGCGGGCCAGTTCGCGCCGGGACGAGATGCCGAGCTTCGGATACGCCTTGTACAGGTGGTACTCGACCGTCCGGGGGCTGAGGAAGAGCTGGGCGGCGATCTCGCGGCTGCTGATGCCCTCCGCGGCGAGCCGGACGACCTGGAGTTCCTGCGGGGTCAGGCGGTCCAGCAGGGCGGGGCCCGCCGGGGCGGCGACGGCCGTGCCCTCGCCGCTGGCGCGCAGTTCGGCGCGGACCCGGTCGGCCCACGGCGCGGCGCGCAGCCGGTCGAAGGTCTCCAGGGCCGAGTGGAGGCGGGGCCGGGCGTCCGAGCGGCGGCGGTGGCGGCGGAGCCATTCGCCGTACGCCAGTTCCGTGCGGGCCTTCTCGAAGGGCCGGGTGGCGAGGTCGTGCAGGTCCAGGGCCTGGACGAACGGGTCCTCGGTGTCGGTCAGGAGAGCTTGGCAGCGCAGCGCGACGGCACGGGCCCACGCCTGGCCGCTCGCGTCCGCCCAGCGGACGAGGCGCGCCAGGGCCGCGGTGGCCGGTTCCGGACGGTCGGTGCGCAGGGCCGCCTCGACCAGGTCGGCGGAGGCCGCCATCACTCCGGCCGCGTGCCGGTGCGGGCCGCGGAACACGTCCTCCAGCCGCCGGACGACCTCGTCGTGACGTCCTAGAGAGAGGTCGAGCAGGGCGCGCGAGACTTCTGTGAACGTGTTGTCGGACGCGGTCGCGCGCAGCCCCACGCCGTTCGCGAACGCGCTGCCGGACGCGACCCCGCGCAGCCCCACGCCGTTGCCGGACGCAACCCCGCGCACCCCCACGCCGTTGCCGGACGCGACCCCGCCTAGCCCTGCCTCGTTCGTGAACGCGGTGCCGGAGGAGAGGGCGCGGACGCCGGCCTCGTCGCCTTCGAGGGCGGCCAGGCGGCCCAGGACGGCGGCGCCACGGTTCCGCAGACCGGTGTCGCGGGACAGGGCCTGGGCCTCGGCGGCGGATGCCTCGGCGTCGGCGTGCAGGCCCATCGCGACCTGCACCTGGGCGAGCGCCTCCAGCAGGTCGGGGAGGGCGCCGATCCGGCCCAGGCGGCGGGCGCGGGACGCGGCGGCGGTCGCCAGGTCGAGGGCCTGCTCGTCCGCGCCGAGGACGACGGCCGCCTGGACGGCGTCGGGGCCGTCTTCGCGGACGGCTCGGGCGAGCAGCGGCAGCCCGGCCGCGTAGTCCTCGGTCGTGAGGGCGGCGAGCCCGGTGACGAACGGGTCGTCCGCGAGCCGGGACGCGGCGGCGCGCACGGCATCGGTGTCGCCGCTCGTCCAGGCGTGCGCGGCGGCGGTGCGGAGCATGCGCTCCGCGTCGGACGGCCCGGCGTGGTCCGCGTGGGTCAGCAGGAGCGCGGCGGCGGCCCGGCCGTCGCCGCGTTCGGCCTGGACGGACGCGCGCACGCACGCGAGGCGGGCCAGCAGGACGGGGTCGGAGGTGAGCGCGGCGGCCTCCCGCGCGCTGTCCTCGGCCTGCCGGGGGCTTCCGGCGGTGAGGACGGCGTCGGCGGCGGAGGCCAGCCGGGCGGCGCGGGCGTCGTCGTCCGGGGTGAGCGCGGCGGCCTGCCGGTAGAGGCCCGCGACGACGGCGATCCCGGCCTTGCCGCGGGCGCGTTCGGCGGCGGCCTGGAGGTCGGCGGCCACCTCCTCGTCGGGGCCCATGGCCGCGGCGGCGCGGTGCCGGATGCGGCAGTCGGCGTCCTCGGCGGCGAGCGCGAGCGCGCGGTGCACGGCGATCCGGCGGGCGGTGGACGCGCCCTGGTAGGCGGCGGCGCGGATCAGCGGGTGCCGGAAGGCGATCCCGGTGCCGGTCACCTCGACCATCCGCAGCCGCTCGGCGTCCGCCAGGTCGTCCAGGTCGAGCCCGAAGGACGCGGCGGCGCGCACGAGGCTCGGCAGGTGGCCCCGGCCTTCGGCGGCCGCGAGCAGCAGCAGCTCGCGGGTGCGGTCGGGCAGCCGGGCGATCTGGGCGCGGAACGCGGCGAGCACGCGGTCGGGGACCGGCAGCATCCCGGGGCCGGACCGTCCGGTCGCGTCGAACTCCAGCAGGGCGAGGGGGTTGCCCTCGGCCTGCGCCAGCACCTGCTGGACGGCGTCGGCGGGCAGGCCGCGGCCTTCGAGGACGCGCACGGCGTCGCAGGTCTCCAGCCGGCCGAGCTCCAGCTCGGGCAGGCCGGATCCGAGCAGCGCCTCGTCCCGGGCGGCGGCGAGGACGACCACGCCCTCGGCGGCGAGCCGCCGGGCGGCGAACAGCAGGGCGTCCAGGCTCGCCGCGTCCAGCCATTGCGCGTCGTCCAGGAGGCAGAGGACGGGGCCGTCCTCGGAGAGGTCGGCGAGCAGCGTCAGCAGGCCGAGCCCGACGCCGAACCGGTCGCCCGGCG
>NZ_JBFAOF010000054.1:0-17994 GCF_040675125.1 Spirillospora sp. NPDC049652
GGGTCGGTGACACGCGCGAGGTGGCGGGGGCGCGGAAGGCGACACGCGCGGATTTTCTCGGCCGCGGTGCGCACGGTCGGCGACACTCGCGGGGTCTCGCACGCGTGTGCGGGGTCGATGACACGCGCGGGGTGGGTCGGTCACGCCTGGGCGGGGTCGATGCCAAGCGCGGGGTCGGTCACGCGTGCCCGGGACGGGTCACGCGCGAGGCGGGATCAGTTGCAGGTCTTGCCCCAGGCCTTCACCAGGGCCTTGGGCACCGAGCCGCAGAGGTTGCCGCCGGTGTCGCTGACGTAGGACCAGCTCTGCTGGCTGTCGTCCTTCTTCCAGACGTGCGGGCCGTCCTGCTGCGAGATCGGGATGCTCTTGAAGCCGATGTCGCCGGCGGCGTAGAACTCGACGCCGCCGTTGGCTCCGGTGATCTTGCCGAACAGGACGTGCGACGGCGTCATGACGTCCTCGCGCTTACCCTTCGGATAGGTCTTCTTGGCCGCGGTGAAGTAGGTGTCCTGCAGCGCGCCGGACAGGTCGCTCGGCACCGCGAGCTTGACCGCCGACTTCACGCTCCCCTGCGGCTTCGGGGAGGAGCCCGTTCCGGGCTGCGATCCACCGCCGCCGCCGGAGCCCGTCCCTCCGGTGCTGTCGGGGCTGCTCGAGGCCTCCTGGCTGGGAGAGGAACCCGCGCCGCTCTTGGCGGTGTCGTCGGACTTCTTGGAGTCGCCGCAGGCGGCGAGGGCCGGAGAGGCGAGGCAGAGCGCCAGGACGGCGGTCGCGCCTCGCAGCATCATCTTGTTCATGCGTCATGAGATACCGGAGGCGCCCGGAAGGTTGGCGACGAAGTTGATCTTTTTTCCCGGCCGGATCCCGACGAAACATGAAAAGCATCACCAAGGACGATCTATACTCGGCAATGGTCTGGACCACTGACCAGAGAACCGTGCCGTACCAGGGCGAACCCGAGCCCGCAGGCGGCGCGCGCGAGACGAACACGATTCCGCGCGGGGGCGAGAGCTTGAGCACCAACATCATCTCCACCGAGACCGTCGGCCTGTCGTCCGGTGAGGAGGCGGCGGTACGCCTGCGGCTGTCCGGCCTGGCCCCGGGCGAGCGCGGCACCCGCACCGTCACCGTCCGCTACTGCGACGACCGTGACGCGGTCGTCGCGATGCGCGTCCGCCGCGAGGACTCCCGGTGCCCGCAGGCCCGGAACATCCGCGTCGGCATCTACGAGTCGTCCCGGCGGCGGCTCCCCTACCCGGTCTTCAGCGGCTCGCTCGCCGACTGCACCAGCCCCGAGCGCCCCGAGCGCGGCTTCGGCAACTGGACGGCCCAGGGCGACGGCGCCCCGCACGAGGTGACCTACCAGATCTGCTGGCACCTCCCCGAGGACGCCCCGGCCGACGACGCCGACCTGACCCTCACCTTCGCCGCCCGCGGCCTCGGCTGACCCGCCCTCCCCTCCGGCGCTTTCGGCCCCTGCTAACTGGCGCTCTCGGCCCTGCTAACCGGCGCTTTCGGCCCTGCTAACCGGCGCTCTCGGCGACTTGCCGCGCCCACCGGTAGTCGGCCTTGCCCGCCGGGGAGCGCCGCATCTCCGCCACGAACGCGTACGTGCGCGGCACCTTGTAGCCCGACAGGTGCGCCCGGCAGTGCGCGTCGAGATCACCCGGCGCCGGGGCCGTCCCCGGCGCCGGCTGGACGACGGCGGCGACCCGTGATCCCCAGCGCTCGTCGGCGATCCCGGTGACGACGGCGTCGTAGACGTCCGGATGCCCCTTGAGGACGGCCTCGACCTCCTCCGGGAAGACCTTCTCGCCGCCGGTGTTGATCGCCTGCGAGCCGCGGCCGAACACCGAGATCGTGCCGTCCGCCTCGACCGTCGCGATGTCGCCGGTGAGCAGCCAGCGGCGGCCGTCCGCCTCGGGGAAGGTGCGGGCGGTCTTCTCCGGGTCGTTGTAGTAGCCGCGCGCGATGTGCCCGGTGCGGGCGAGCTGCCCGATCACCCCCGACCCCGGCTGGACGGGCTTGAGCGCGTCGTCCAGGACGGCGATGTCCGGCACGTCCGGGGTGAAGCGCAGGCCCTTCTCGGGCGAGGTCCCGGCGACGGCCTCGGCGGTCGAGCCGGACTCGGTGGAGCCGAACCGGTCCAGGATCATGGTGTTCGGCAGCAGCGCGGCGATCCGGTCGCGGACGGTCCCGGTCAGGATCGCGCCGGTCGAGACGAACGCCAGCAGGGACGAGGTGTCGTACCCCCCGCGCGCCAGCTCGTCCGCCATCGGGATCGCCATGGCGTCGCCGGTGATCGTCAGGGAGTTGACCCGCTCGCGCTCGATCGTCCGCCACACCTCGGCGGCGTCGAAGCGGCGCGTGTAGACGAGCGTCGAGCCCATGCACCAGGAGATGAACGTGGCCTGCTGGGCGGCTCCGTGCATGAGCGGCGCGATCGGCATCATCACCATCGGCCCGGACGAGCGGGCCAGCTCGACGACGTCCTCGGGCTTCTCCGGGGGCGGGAAGGTCGGGTTCCAGAAGGCGCGGAGCATGCTCTCCATGCCCCACATCACGCCCTTGGGCATGCCCGTCGTGCCGCCCGTGTAGATGATGTAGGTGTCGTCGGCGGACCGCGCGGGGAAGTCGCGGGCGTCGGACTGCGCGGCCACCGCGTCCTCGTACCGGACGGCACCCGGCACGGACGACTCGCCGACCGAGACCAGGTGCCGCAGCGCCGACGCGTCCGGCAGGACGGCGGCGACCCGGTCGTCGAACTCGGCGTCGTAGATCAGCGCGACGCTGTCGGAGTCGCGGTAGAGGTAGCGCAGCTCGTCCTCGACGTACCGGTAGTTCACGTTGATCGGGACGGCCCGGATCTTGAGCGCGGCGAGGATCGCGGCGGCGTACTCGATGCCGTTGTAGAGCTGGATCGCCACGTGCCGGTGGGGTTCCACCCCGGCGGCGCGCAGGTGGTGCGCGAGCCGGTTGGCGTGCGCGTCCAGCTCGGCGTACGTCAGGCGGCGGTCGCCGCAGACCACCGCGGTGCGGGTCCCGACCGCGTCGGCGACCCCCTCGAACAGATCGGCGTGGTTGAACTCCATCGTGGCCTCCGGGGGGACGGGCCGGGTCGGGCGGCCCGCGGGCACGGCCGGGGACCGGTGCGGGTCCCCGGCCGTCCGTCCGGGCCGGTTCTCTAGGGTTTGTCGCTGCCGACGATCCACATCGCGAAGAACTGCGCGCCGCCGCCGTAGGCGTGGCCGAGGGCGCGGCGCGCGCCGTCCACCTGGTGGTCTCCGGCCATGCCGCGCACCTGGAGGGCGGCCTCGGCGAAGCGGATCATCCCGGACGCGCCGATCGGGTTGGACGACAGCACGCCGCCCGACGCGTTCCAGGGGATGTCGCCGTCCAGCGCGGTCGCGCCGGCCTCGGTGAGCTTCCAGCCCTCGCCCTCGCCGCAGAAGCCGAGGTTCTCCAGCCACATCGGCTCGTACCAGGAGAACGGGACGTACACCTCGGCGACGTCGATCTCGCGGCGCGGGTCGCTGATCCCCGCCTGGCGGTACACGTCGGCGGCGCAGTCCTTGCCGCCCTGCGGGTTCACGGTGTCGCGCCCGGCGAAGAAGATCGGCTCGGACCGCATCGCGGTGCCGTGCACCCAGGCGGGCGGGTTCGGGGCCTTCGCGGCGGCCCGCTCGGACGCGAGGACCATCGCGCACGCGCCGTCCGAGGACGGGCAGGTCTCCAGGTAGCGGATCGGCTCCCACAGCATCGGCGTCGACTCGACCATCTCGCGCGAGATGCCCGGGATGCGCAGGTGCGCGTACGGGTTCTTGAGCGCGTTCTGCCGGTCCTTGACGGCGACGAGCGTGCCGATGTGGTCGGGGGCTCCGCTGCGCCGCATGTACGCGCGGATGTGCGGGGCGAAGTAGCCGCCCGCGCCCACGACCAGCGACGTCGTGTACGGCCCGGACACGGTCAGCGCCCAGGTCGCGTTCGACTCCGACTGCTTCTCCCACGCGACCGTGAGGACGCGGTCGTGCACGCCCGACTGGACGAGGCTCGCCGCGACGATCGCGGTCGAGCCGCCCACCGACCCGGCGGTGTGCACCCGCATGATCGGCTTCCCGGCCGCGCCGAGCGCGTCGGCGAGGTAGCCCTCCGGCGTCATCACGCCCTCGAACAGGTCGGGGGCCTTGCCGATGACGACGGCGTCGATGTCGGTCCAGGTCAGGCCCGCGTCGTCGAGGGCGCGCCGGGCGGCCTCGCGAAGCAGCCCCGCCATCGACACGTCGGGGCGTTTGGTCTTGTAGGCCGTCTGGCCCACGCCGATGACGGCGCACCGATCAGCCATCGCTCTGTTCTCCCGACATGACGCAGACGAGGTTCTGCTGCAGGCAGGGCCCGGACGTGGCGTGCGCGAGGACGCGTCCCGCCGTGCCGTCGGCGATCCGCGCCGCCGCCTCGCCGATCCGGATCAGGCCGGTCGCCATCACCGGGTTCGCGGAGAGCGGCCCGCCGGACGGGTTGACCGCGACGCCGTCGCCGAGCCCGAGGGCGTCCCGCAGGATCAGCTCCTCGTGACTGAACTGGGTGTGCAGCTCGGCGACCTCCACGCCGTCCGTGCCGCCCGCCTTCTCGGCGGCCAGCCGGGTGGACGGCGAGGACGCCAGGTCGCGGAACCCGGGCTGGTGCGGCTCGCTCCGGTGGTCGATGCCGGTGATCCACGCGGGGCGTTCGGCCAGCTCGCGGGCCCTGTCCCCGGCGGCGAGGACGATCACCGCCGCGCCGTCGGTGACGGGCGCGACGTCGTGCGGCCGCAGCGGCGCGACCTCGTACCCGGCGTCGTCCCCGGGGTCGTCCAGGTGGAGGGCGGACGGGTTGGCGCGTCCGGACGAGCGGGCCCGCGCGGCGACCTCCCGGAACCGGCTCCCGTCCGTCCCGGTGCGGTCGAGGTGCGCGCGGGCCTGGAGGGCGGCGAGGGACACCTGGTCGACGCCGAGCGGCGCGAGGTAGTACGGGTCGAGGCCCTGCGTGAAGATCTCCGGGTAGTCGCCCTGCGAGGTCTTCCCGAACCCGTACACCAGGGCCGTGTCGATCTCGCCGTGCTGGAGCTTCACCCACGCCTCGTACAGCGCCCACGCGGCGTCCATCTCGACGTGGCTCTCGGAGATCGGCGGCCACGCGCCGACCGCGTCCAGCGCGGACACGAACGAGAACGGCGCGCCCGCCAGGTAGTCGTTGGAGCCCGAGCAGGTGAACCCGAACCGGGTGATGCCCGTGCGCCGCTTGGTCTCGGTGATGAGGGGGGCGAGCAGCTCGGTCTCGGAGAGCCCGGCGTCCTCGCCCGCGTGCCGGGTCTGCGCGAACGCGACGACCGCTACGGGACGCATCAGAGGTAGTCCTTGATCTCGTCGAAGGGGACGTCGGGTTCGCCGGTCGGCTCGAACCACTTGATGTTCGCCATCGACCGGGTCCATTCGGCGCGCGGCCGCCACGCGGCGCGCACCCGCACGCCCATCCGCACCTGGTCCGCCGGGATGCCCGCGACCAGCGACAGCATCGTGAGTCCGGCGCCGTCCAGCAGGATGTACGCGGACACGAACGGGACCTCGGGCGCGCGCGGGTCGGGCAGGTTGTTCACGGCGAAGGTGGTGACGGTGCCGGTGTCCGGGAGCTCGACCTCCTGGGTCGTCGGGACGCCGTCCTTCGGGCACAGCCCCTTCATCGGGACGATCACCTGCCCGCACACGTCGCAGCGGTGCCCGAGGAGCCTGCCCTGCTCGACGCCCTCCAGGAACCGGTCGAGCGCCCGGCCGCCGCGCAGCCGGTACTCCAGCCGGCTCGGCGAGGTGATCATCGTGACCTCGGGCTGGAAGCACTCGATGTCGCCGATCCCGCCCGCGCGCTCGGCGCGCCAGCGCGGCCGCACCCGCATCCCCGTCCTGAGCTGGCGCGGAGGCTCCGCCCCGAGGTCGAAGACGCCCATGTCGAGCGCGTGCAGCATCGCCGTGTCCGCGCCGTCCGGACGGATCAGGGCCCACGCGAACGGGCGGTCGAGCGGATGGGTCTTGCGCGGGTCCGGCACCCACGCCCAGCTCGTCACCGTCCCGACCGGGCCGACGTCCACGAACTCGCCGGTGACGTCGTCGCCGGTCTCCGGGTCGTACTCGACGGGCGGGAACAGGACGCGGCCGGTCTTGGTCCGGACGCCCTTCAGGTTCCCGTCGCGCAGTTCGGACAGGAACCGGCCGATGACGGGCCCGACCGAGCGCGTGTAGCCGCCGGGGAACTCCAGGACGTGGTTCGGGCCGTCTGCGGCCTGGTCGGCCGCCTGCTCAGAGGTCTGGTCAGATGGCACGCTCGCGGTCCTTCCAGTACGGGTCGCGGAGCTTGCGCTTGAGCAGCTTGCCGTTCGGCTCGCGCGGCATCGTCTCGATGAAGTCGATCGTCCGCGGCCACTTCATCTTCGCGAGGCGGCCTTCGAGCGAGGCGAGGATCTCCGCGGCGAGCTCCGGGCCGGGCGCGACGCCCTCGGCGGGCTCCACGACGGCCTTGATCTGCTCGCCCCACTCCTCGTCGGGGATGCCGAACACGGCCACGTCCGCGACCTTAGGATGCAGGACGATCTCGTTCTCGATCTCGGCCGGGTAGATGTTCGCGCCGCCCGAGATGATCAGGTCGGACTTGCGGTCGGACAGGAACAGGAACCCGTCGTCGGTCAGGTAGCCGACGTCGCCGACCGTGAAGAACCCGTTCAGCCGCGACTCCTCGGTCTTGGCCTTGTCGCCCTTGTACTCGAAGTCGCCGCTGACCATCTTCATGTAGATCGTGCCGGGCGCGTTCGGCGGGACGGGCTCGCCGTCGTCGTCCACCAGCAGCAGCTCGCTGATCGGCCACGCCTTGCCGACCGTGCCGGGATGCGCGCGCCACTCCTGCGGCGACGCGATCGTCCCGCCGCCCTCGGTCGCCGCGTAGTACTCCCAGATGCAGTCGCCCCACCAGTCGAGCATCTGGTGCTTCAGCGGCACCGGACAGGGCGCGGCGGCGTGGATCGCCCACCGCATGGACGACACGTCGTACCGCTTGCGCACGTCCTCGGGCAGCGACAGCAGCCGTTTGAAGTGCGTCGGCACCATGTGCGTGTTCGTGATCCGGTACCTGTCGATGAGGCGGAGCGTGTCCTCGGCGTCCCAGCGGTCGACGTAGACGAGCGTGTGGCCCATGTGCAGGGCCGTCCCGCCGAACTGGGTCACGGCCGTGTGGTAGTTCGGCGAGGTGACCAGGTGCGCCTGCGGCTCCTGCCCGGCGGGGCGTCCCGGCTGGATGCCGAACAGGCCGAGCAGGAAGGTCATCAGCTCGGCCGAGTCGTCCGGGTCGATGCCGTGCAGGGTGCGCTTGACGCCTTTGGGACGTCCGGTCGTCCCGGACGTGTAGTGCATGGTCGCGCCGGCGGTGCGGCCGTCCGGGAGGGTGTCCGGCTGCCCGTCCTCCAGTTCGGATTCGGGGCGGAAGCCCGGGACGCCGCCGAACGCGAACCGGCGTTCCGGCGCGAGCCCCGCCTCGTCGGCGGCCTCCGCGCCCGCCTCGGCGAACCGCTCGTGGACGAAGAACGCCTTCGCGTCGCTGTCGGCCACGATGTAGCCGATCTCCGGGCCGGTCAGGTGCCAGTTGACCGGCGTGTAGTACCAGCCCGCCTGGAGCGCCGCCAGGTACAGGACGAGTCCCTCGACGCCGTTCGGGACGAGTCCGCAGATGCCGTCGCCCGGCTCCAGACCGAGCCCGCGCAGGCCGTGGACGACGCGGTTCGCGCGGGCGAGCAGGTCGCCCGCGCGGTGCTCGGTCCCGTCCGGATCGACGGCCGCGACCCACTCCGGGTCGGCCTGCGCCAGCCGCCAGAAGCCCAACGATCCCATCGGCTCTCCCTCGGTGATCGCGTGCGTCGCCGGAGCCCTGGAGACCTCCGACGGCAAAAGTAGAGCACGTTCTCGTTTTGTCGGGCAAGCCCTGTCGGGAGCGGACGATCGTTACTAGAATCCGTTCTTGTTTTTGTGGGGACGTCCCGGAGGTGGCCCATGGCCGAGACCCTGCCGATCAGCACCGAGCACTGCACCGTCGAGCGGGACGGCCACGTCGTCGTCGTCACGATGAACCGCCCCGAGGCCCGCAACGCGCTGTCGTCGGCGATGCTCGTCGGCCTCGCGGACGCGTGGGGCTACATGTCCGAGACGCCCGAGGTGCGGGTCGGCATCCTGACCGGCGCGGCGGGCCAGTTCTGCGCGGGCGCGGACCTCAAGGCGATGGGGAGCCCGCCGTCCGACCCGCGCGTCCAGGAACGGATGGCGCAGATCCCGAACTTCCACTGGAAGGGCCTGCTCCGCGAGGGGCAGCCCACCAAGCCGCTGATCTGCGCGGTCGAGGGCTACGCCGTCGCCGGCGGCACCGAACTGCTCGTCGGAACCGACCTGCGCGTCGTCGCCGAGGACGCGACGCTGGGCCTCTACGAGGCGAAGCGCGGGCTGTTCCCGATGGGCGGCTGCGCGATCCGGCTGCCCCGCCAGATCGGGTACGCGAACGCGATGGACATCCTGCTGACGGCCCGCTCGGTGAGCCCGCGGGAGGCCCTCGCGATGGGGCTGGTCAACAAGGTCGTCCCGTCCGGCACGGCCCTGGAGGCGGCCCGCGAACTCGCCGACCAGGTCGCCGCCTGCGGCCCCCTCGCCGTCCAGGCGATCCTGCGCACCTACCGGGAGACCGCGCACCTGCCCGAGGACGAGGCCCTCAAGATCTCCGACGAGATCGGCTGGCCCGTCATCGGCTCGAAGGACGCCAAGGAGGGCTCCCTCGCCTTCAAGGAGAAGCGCCCCCCGGTCTACCGGGGCGAGTGACGGCGCGGCCGCCGGGGCGAGTGACGGCGCGCGCGTGTCCGGATCGGTCCGCTTGACGACCGGGCCGGGACTTCTGCCGTCCACCCCAGCCCGGGCACGCTCGGGGCATGAACACGGCACTGATCGTCATCGACGTCCAGGAGTCCTTCCGGCAGCTCCCCGACTGGGGCCACATCTCCCAGCCGGATATCGTTTCGCAGGTCAACCGCCTGGTGGAGGCGGCACGGGAACGGGAGCAGCTCGTGGTGTGGGTGCTCAGCGCGCGGCACGGCTCGGGGACGGTGTTCGACCCCGCGCTCGGCCACGTCCGGCTGATGGACGGCGTGCGCCCGCGCGACGACGAGCCGGTGCTGACCAAGTCCGCGCACAACGCCTTCACCACCACCAACCTCCAGCAGCGGCTCACCGCCCTCGGCGTCCGGAAGCTGACCATCAGCGGCATCCGCACCGAGCAGTGCTGCGAGACCACCGCGCGCCTCGCGTCCGACCTGGGCTACGAGGTGGACTTCGCCATCGACGCGACCGCGACGAGCCCGATCCCCCACCCGGACACCCCGGACGACGTCCCCTACGCCGAACTCCTGGACGACCCGCGCACACTCGGCATCGACGACATCCTCACCCGCACCCACTACGCCCTGTCCGGGCGGTTCGCCACGATCAGGACCGTCGACGAGCTGACCGCCTGACCCGCATGACCCGCGTCGTCTTCGTCCTCGTCCCCCAGGTGCACCTGCTCGACCTGGCCGGTCCCGCACAGGTCTTCTCCACCGCCGACGACCTCGGACACCCGTACACGCCGCACTACGTGTCCGAGGAGGAGCGGGTGGCGTCCGTGCAGGGGCTGCCCGTCGTCGCGCAGGTCGCCTGGCCGGAGCTGGACGCCGGCGACCTGGTCGTCGTCCCGGGCTGGCGCGGCCCCACCCGCAGACCCGGCGCGGACGTCCTGCGGAGGCTTCGAGAGCACCACGCCTCCGGCGGGACGGTCGCCGGGATCTGCGCGGGCGCCGAACTGCTGGGCCAGGCCGGGCTCCTCGACGGACGGCGCTGCACCACCCTCAACACCGTCCAGGACGAGCTGGCCCGCCTCTACCCCAAGGCCCGCGTGCAGCGCGACGTCCTCTACGTGGACGACGACCGCGTCATCACCTCGGCGGGCGTGGCCAGCGGACTCGACGTCGCCCTGCACCTGGTCGGGAAGCGGCACGGACCGCACGCGGCGGGCCGGGTGGCGCGCGGCATGGTCGTCCATGCCGCGCGGAGCGGGACGTCCAGCCAGGTCAGCATGATGCTGCGGCGCAGGTCCCACGTGGACGAGACCGTCCACCGCCTCCAGGACCTGGTCGAGGCGCGCTTCACCGAGCCGCTTCCCCTCCGGCTGCTCGCGGCCGAGGCGGGTTGCAGCGAACGGACCGTGACCCGCCTCTTCCGCCGGGCGACCGGCCTGACCCCGCTCGGCTACCAGACGTCCCTGCGCCTGGAACACGCCGCCCACCTGCTGGAACAGGGCGCGACCATGGAGACCGCCGCCCGCGCCGTCGGCTTCCAGGACCCCCGCCCCCTCCGCCGCCTCCGCGCCCGCTCCTCGAACTGACCCCAGCCCGCCGAGCCCCCACGCTGTGCGGCCGGCCCTACCGCGAGTGATCAACGGTGCCCGGCCGCCTAGATCACAGGCGATCAAGATGGCGGCGCGGCTAACGTTCGGAACATGACGGCGCACCCGCCGAGCAGCCCCGATCCTTCCGAGATTCTCAGGATGCTGCCCGAACGCTGGCACGAGGCATTCCTGACGGACTACCGGGAGGCGCTGGAAGCCGCTCATGAAGTCTGGCGGTGGCGACAGCTCCGGGACCTGCTGCACTTGTGGCGGCTCCGCGCGGCCGCCTACTCGACCCCGGGCTTCGACGCCTCGGTCGAGGAGGCATGGACGGCCGACCCCGAGGACCTCCACCCGCTGCCCGAGCGTCCAGCCTTTCAGTGAGCGACGACCTGCGGATGCCCCCAGGTCGACGCCAGAACGCGCGTGATCTTGCAGGTCGTGCGGGTACCCTGCCGTCATGAGCGCTCAGCCGATCGGCCCCGGACCCGAGGAAGCCGCCGCCGAGCCGTACGAGGTGATCCACCTCGGCGGCCAGGCTGCGGCCATCGTGCCCCTGGACGACCTTCGCCACCTCAAGGCCCTCAAGGAACACGCCTCCGCAGAAGCCCTGGATCAGGCTGCGGCGGCTGCCGCTTCGGCGGAGCTGGACGAGTGGATCACCGCGGGACGGCCAGGAGAGAAGACGCACGAGGAATTCATGGCAGAGATCCTCGGCAGTCGCGAGTGAAGATCAAATGGTCAGAGCCCGGCCAGCGCACGATGTGGCGCTACGTCCATGACCAGGAGGGCATGCATGCGATCGCGGCAGCCGTGACCTCCCTCGCGGAAGATCCCACGCCCCCGAATGCCTTTCGGTGGGGCAGCGACGGCGACTACCGGCTTCGCGTCGGTCCGTACCGCGTCATGTACCGCATTGAAGCAGACGCGCTCCTGATCGCCCGCGTCGACCGCGTCTCCGAGTAACTCACCAGACAGCAGACGGCCCGTCTTGGGCGACTCCGGGCGGGCCGTTTCAGTCTGCGTGGAGGACGTGGGTGAAGGCGAAGAACCCGCGAGGGCGGACTCCTCCGGAGGTGCTCCATGAGCCCGCGAGGTGGCCGGTCGCGCCTCCGGGGCGGCGGGTCGCGTCGTGCGGGGCCGGGTGCAGGACGCGCAGCAGGCGGACGACGGTCCCCTGCACCGAACGCAGCTCCGTGCCGTCCTCGTCGTCCACGGCCAGGGTGGTGAAGTCCCCGGGGACGAGGGGGTCGCCGTCGTAGGAGCGGGTGATCTCCCGGTCGGGGGTGTCGCTGACGTTCTGGTCCTGGGCCTGGACGCGGCCTTCGATCAAAGCCAGGAGTTGGGCGACCATCACCGGGTCGTGGCACCCGTCGTAGACCCAGCGCCGTCCCAGCACCCCGTGCTCCATCGTGCCGACGAGCGCGTGCTCGGCCCCGTCCAGCGGCGCGCCGCGATAGGTGAGCGGGACGAGGTAGGTGAACGGCCGCGTCCCCGAGGAGTCGGTGACCACCTTGAACTCGATGCCGACCTCGCCGTCCGGGTCGTCCAGCCGGAAGCCGCCGACGTCGGCCAGCACCGGCACGTCCGCACCGCGATACCAGGTCCGGGACGGGAGCCACGCGGCGAGCAGCTCCCGCTTGGTCGGCTTGACTTCGGTCTGATGGATGACGGCCATATCGAGCGTTCTCCTCCACGGAAGGTGACGACTCCCGAATCCTCCCATCCACCCAGCTCAGCCCACGACGACGAACGGCCCGTCCCGGATAGCTCCGGAACGGGCCGCACGCAGGTCCACTACCGCAGCCGACCGAGCAGCTCCCCGAACGCGGTCCGGCTAACCCGCAGATGCGACTGGTCGGGAGCCTTCGAGTCACGAATGCCGACCACCGGCTCCAGCGCCGCCACCTCGACACACTCGGTGCTGCCGGTGGCACCGGAGTGGCTGGACTTACGCCACCGGACGAGACGTTCACTCATGACGCCTCCTCACCGCAGAGAGCAGCGCGTTGAACGCTTCCCTGCTTACGCGAAGGTGCGGCTCGTCAGGTGCCTTCGAGTCACGAATGCCGACTGCGGGCGCGAGTGCTGCGACCTCCACGCAGTCGGAGTTGACCGTTCCCCCGGAATAGCTCGACTTACGCCACAGCGGGGCGCGGTAGATCACAGGGCCTCCCTGATCGATCGGATCCGGACCACGGACTCTGTTGCAGACAGAGCCTCAGCTCTGGCTCGATCGAACGCCATGGCAAGGCGATGCACAAGGGCCGGGGGCTCAAGTGTGTGGCCCCGGTCCACGGCTGCTTCGACATACCCGAGAGCGCTCTCCTCGTCGAAGCCGAAAAGAGCGAACATGCTCCTGTCGTAGACCGGAGCCCCGTCAGGGATCACATGAATGTTGATGTTGGGACGTTTGGCGAGCTCCAGCAGATGGTCGAGCTGCTCCTTCTGCACCTCGCACCCTCCGACCGGATCGCGCAACGCCGCTTCCTTGATGAGTACGACGATGAATGGAGGCTCTTCCCGGTCGAGGAGTTCCTGACGGCCCATCCTCAATGCCACCGCCTGTTCGAGTTGGGCGGCAGGGGTCTCCGTCTGGAGGATGGCGCGGGCATACGCCTGCGTCTGGAACAGGCCGGGGATCAGCATCGGCGCGAACACCCTGATCGAATCCGCTCTCGACTCGTGCGAGGTGTAGCTGAGGAAGTCGGGCATCAGCTCCGCGTCGCGGAGGATCAGCCAGTACAGGTCCGCGAAGATGTCGACCCCGAAGAGCCGGTCCAGCTTCTCCGCGACGTCGTCGTTCGGGATGCGGTACAGGTTCTCGATCGCGCTGATCGTCTTCTGCGAGACGTTGCAGGACGTCCCGACCTCGGCCTGGGTCAGCCCCTCGCGTTCGCGGTAAGTGCGGAGCTTGTGCGCGAAGAGCGCGTGATTGCTCGACCGGGGGTCGAAGTTGCGGGGGTCGTTGTCGTCCTGTTCCTTGCGGCGTGGAGGCATCGTCGGCTCCATGGGTTCGAGTGTTCGTGGACGCCTTTCTTTTCGCCGAGCGTAACCAGGCGTATCCGATCCGTGTCAGTCGTTCGGTGGAAGTGCTGCCACCAATTCCTCGGCTCGCCCAAATCCAGGTCGTCGGGGCGTCCGAAAACCGGATCACCGTTTCTGGGGGCTACCGCGCGGTACGTCAAAACGCGTCGTACTACTGAGGAGTGAAAGGCGATGGCCCTCCACCTGGGACGCAGAGAGAACGAGACGGCGACCCCCGAAGCGCCGACCGACCGCCGCTGGCCCTGGTCTCCCCGCCCCGACGGCAGCCGCCCCTGGACGCGCCGTCCGTCCGACGGCACCGCCGACCCGGCCGGCACCGGCGAGCCGCCCACCCGGACCGTCGTGGTGAAGCAGCGTCCAAGCCGCTGGCGCCGCATGCGGCACAACCCGATCAGCCTCGCCATCCTGGCCGCCGGCATCGCGGCCACCGTGATCCTCGTGCTCGGCATCCTGCTGACCATGGCCGACGCCAACCCGTCCAACGCGCTCGTGCACGCCACGCTGCGCACGGGCAACTGGCTGGCCACGCCGCTGCACGACGCCTTCCCCCGCTCGGACCCGAAGCACGAGCTCTACCTGAACTGGGGCATCACGGCGGGCGTCTACTACGTCCTGGCGCGCGTCCTGTCCTGGCTCACCCGCTTCTGATCAGGCGAAGTCGGACGTCTCCAGTTCGAAGCCAAAGACCTCGGGCAGAGGCAGCGACTTCCCGAACGGCACCCGCGTGGCCGCCCGGTAGTCCTGCCTCTGCTCGTCCGGCTCACTGAAGAGCGTCACCGACTGCCGCTGGCGATCCACGAGAAGGTAGTGGGGCAATGCGGCTTTGGCATAGCAATGCCGCTTGACCTTGCGGTCGTGATCCGCTCGACCGGACGTGACCTCCACGACCAACGCAACACCGTCCGGAGAGATCCAGTTGTCCTCTGAGTCGAACAGGTCGAGGTCCAAGGGCGCGAAGACGCCATCGGGAATGGCGTAGTTCTTCGTGCAGCGACCGCCGCTCTGTAGCGCCAGGCCCTTGTTACCCGAGAAGTCCATCGGGGTGGCGGACTCCCTAGCCACCTGACGACTGAGCCGAGAAAGACACTTCTCGTGACGTGAAGCGGGGGCTGGCGACACGACGACTTCTCCTTCGATGAGCTCCGCGCGGAACCCTTCGGGAGGATCGAGCTCAAGGAACCATGCGAGAAGCGCACGCTCCTCACTCACGGCCCCCTTCGCCGTTCCAGCCGTCATGGCATGCCCCCTTCGCGGTTGCGTCTCCAGCATAGGAGCCGAAGCCGCAGTGGGACCGTGAGCCACACGACCAGCGATGACGGACATGCGTGACACCTCTCCGTAATGGGTCCAGCACACCGGGCTTCGACCATAGGGATTGGTTACCCAACGTGTCGGTCGTTTCACGGCTACGTGCGGGCAGTAGCACTCACACAAGGGGCTAGTTGCTGACGTGTCAGTGGATAGGGCCATGGTGGCGGGATGACCGAACTTGTTGCTTTGTCCGCTGACGGCCATCGTGTTCGCGCTCTCGACGCGGGGAGCGGTCCCGCCCTCCTGTTCGTCCATGGTGGGGGCGGGAGCCCTTCGGACTGGGACGGGGTCGTCCAGTTCCTCGCCGATGACTTCCGCGCCGTCCGCATCCACCGGCGGATCTACGAGCCCGGCGCCGACATCGTCCTGCCGCACTCCATGGCCGTGGAGGCCGCCGACATCGTCGCCGTCGCACGACTCCTCAGCCCGCCGGTGCTCCTCGTGGGCCATTCCTCCGGGGCCGTCGCCTCACTGGAGGCCGTCCTGCTCGATCCCTCGGCGTTCGCCGGGGTGGCCCTGTACGAACCACCGGTGGCCACGAAACGGCTGGTCGCGGGCCCGGCGGGAGTGCGGGCGCGGGAACTGCTCGATGCAGGAGAGCCCGCCGAGGCGATGCGGCTCCACCTGCGCGACATCGTCCAGATGCCCGCCGACGCGGTGGACCGCCTGTTCGCCGACGCGCGGGGACGGGAGCGTTTCGCCATGCGGGCTGCCGCGTCGATCGCCGACACCGAGGCGATCGACGCGCTCGGTGTCGGGATCGAGCGGTTCGCGGCGCTCGATCTGCCGGTCACGCTGATCCAGGGTGACGAGAGCCCCGCCCACCTCGGCGAACGCCTGGCCGACCTCGCGGCCGCGCTCCCGGACGCGCGGATCGTCACGCTCGCCGGGCAGGGCCACTTCGCCAACCGGACCGCGCCGCACCTCCTCGCGGACGCCGTCCGCGACGCGGCCCGGTCGCTCGGAACTCGGACCGCATCTCCCGAGGCACCTCAAAGTACACCGACTGGTTGAGTTATTACACTGGCCGGTGTACTTTCGGAGCACGCTCTCAAAGGAGGTCGCTATGTCCTATCCGCAGGACCGGTACCACGGCGAGAACGGCGAGGTCAGCGCGTCGTTCCGGGCCGCCGCAGAGAAGCCCGAGCTGGCCTCGCCGTCCGGGATGGAGACCTACTACCTCGCGACCGGGAAGCCCACCGGCCGCGAGAACGACATCTCCACCGACGGGGAGTTCGGCCTCTACCACGTGCGGAACCTGTCTCCCGGCGGCGGCACGGGGACGCACTTCCACCGGACGATGTCCGAGTCGTTCTTCGTCACGGCCGGTGCCCTCGCCGTGTTCGACGGCAACCGCTGGCGCGAGGCGTCCAAGGGGGACTTCCTATACGTCCCGGCGGGCGGACTGCACTCGTTCAGGAACGAGTCGGACGACCCGGTCTCGTTCCTGATGCTGTTCGCGCCCGGCGCGCCCCGCGAGGGGTACTTCGAGGGCGTCGGGCACCTCGCCGGACTGTCGCAGGAGGAGCGCGAGGACTTCTTCCTGGCGCATGACAGCTACTTCATCGACCTCGGAGACGGGCCGAAGGTCGGCCGCTGACGCCGAATACACTGCACCGGCCAGTGCAGTCGGCGGAGGAGGCCAGGCGTGACGTCCACCGGACGGCCCGAGAAGCGGCGCGCGATCATGGACGGGGCGCGCCGGGTGTTCGGGCGGGACGGGTACACGCGGGCCGGGATGGACGCCATCGCCGCCGAGGCGAAGGTCTCCAAGCGCACGATCTACAACCACTTCGCCGACAAGGAGCAGCTCTTCCAGGCCGTGGCGGTCGAGGGCGGGCAGCAGGTCACCGACGCGATCAAGCGGCTGATGGACGTCCACCTCCTCAAGATCCTCGACCTGGAGGAGGACCTGCTCGCCTTCAGCCGCGACCGGGCGGCGGCCATCGGCCGGTTCCCCGACCACTTCGCGCTGGTCCGGGCACTGGAGGCCGAGGTGACGCGCATCCCCCGGCCGGTGCTCGACCGCTGGATCGCGGCGGGCCCGCAGACCGCGCACGAGCGCCTCGCGCCCTACCTGGCGCGGATCGCCGAGCGCGGCCTCCTCGACCTGCCCGACCCGGAGTCGGCGGCCCTGCACTTCGACCAGCTCACCGTCGCCACGGTGATCCGGCGGACCTTCTACGGCGCGGTCCCGCTCCCTCCCGAGGAGACCGACCGGATCCTGCGCGAGGGGGTCGCCGCCTTCGTCCGCGCCTACCGGCCGGCATCGTCCTGAATCGTGCTAATTTCGTGCTGTTTGCTGGCACGAAATAACGGGTGACACCATGGCCGATGACTGCGAGCACTGCGGACGACCGCTGACACAACTCCCCGGACGCGGACGTAAGCGGAGGTACTGCGACGCGACATGCCGAAGCGCCGCACGGCGGGCGCGCGCCGGACGTCAGGAGAACCTCACGACGCGGGCAGGGGACGTCAAGGAACGCTTGACATCGGTACCCGGCGGTGACAGCTTGGGCCGCGTTCCCGAAGCGCACGGAGCGCCGGGTGGCGCGCTGGCCTCCGTGGCCGCCGCCGCCGAGGCCGTCCGACGTGCGGACGGCCACCTGCGCACGGCGGTCGAGACGGCGCGCTCCTCCGGCCGCACCTGGCAGGAGATCGGCGACGTCCTCGGCATCACCCGGCAGGCGGCGTTCCAGCGGTTCGGGCGTCCTGACTGATCCGAGAACGGGGACTCCGATGCCGACCACCGTGCCGCCCCATGTGCCGTCCCAGGCGGCCACCCCCGCCGCAGGCCCGCCGACCGGGGCCGCGCCCCTCCCGCCCGACCCGGGCGCCGCGACCGCCCGCCCGTCCGCCTCCTCCCCGGCGGCCGGACGGTGAGGGCCGGCAGGCGGACCGCCGTCCTCGCGGCCGTCCTGTGCGGGGCCGCGGCCTGCGGCGGGGGCGGAGGCACGAAGAACGCCCAGGCCCCCGGCGACGCGCAGGCGGCGGGCAAGCAGCTCGAATGGCTCGCGGCGGCGTCCCGGCACCTGCCGATCAGCGACGCCGACGCCAAGGCCCACATCAGCTCGGCCGCGCTCACCTCCTTCGGCGGGGCCGCCGGGCTGTCGAAGTCGCTGGCGCGCATCGGGCCGCTCACCGCGCAGACGCCCGCCA
>NZ_JBFAOF010000055.1:0-17766 GCF_040675125.1 Spirillospora sp. NPDC049652
CCCCGCAGGGACCGCGCGGGCGGACACGGTCCCGCCCCAGAACGACGCCTTCTACCAGCCCCCCAACCCGCTGCCCGCCGGACGTCCCGGCACGGTCCCCGCGGCGGTCTCGGTCGCGGGGCTGATCGCGGGGTTCGAGGCCCCGGCGGCCGCCGCGCCGAACCCGGTCCCGACCTCGTCGCCGCAGGCCGCGGTGGCGTTCCGGACCTCGGACGCGCGCCTCTCCGGCCCCGGCGCGCTCGCGCGCGGCATCGCCCACCCGGACGTCTGGTGGACGCTGGACGCCCGCCGCGGACGCCTCTTCGCCCTCGGCGACGACGGGAGGACCAAGGCGTCGTTCACCGTCCCGGCCGCGCGCGGCTGGGACACGCTCGCCGTGGTCAAGGGCGACGGCGGCGCGGGAACGCTCTACCTCGCCGACCTGAAGGCCGGGGGTCCCCGGCACGACACGCTCACCCTCTACCGGGTGCCGGAACCGGCCAAACTCGCCGACGCCGCGCTCGCCGCCAGGAAGTACCAGGTGAGCTATCCGGACGGCGCGCACGAGGCGGGCACGATCCTCGGCGACCCGGCCGAGCAGCGGCTCTACGTCGTCACGCGGGCCGCCGGGGCCGCGTCGGTGTACGCGCTGCCCGCCGCGCTCGGCTCGCGGGTGGGGAACCGCCTGACCCGGGTGCGGCGGCTGCCGTTCGGGGTGCGCGGCGGGGCGTTCGCCCCCGACGGACGCGTCGTGCTGCGCGGCTCGGGCGACGTCCGGGTGCTCGCCGGGATCCGCGACAAGGTCGTCCAGGTGCTGCGCACCGGCGCGAAGGGCGACGCGGTCGCCGTCGCCCCGGACGGACGGCGGGTGCTGATCGCCGAGAGCGGCGCCCGCCCGCGGGTGCTCGCGCTGCCGCTCGCCGAGGCGGCCCGCCCGCTGACCGGGCGCTCCAGCCCCGTCCCGGGCAAGGACGCGGTCGACTCCGGCGGGACGTCCGGGGACTACCACGCCCCCAAGGAGAGCCTGCCGGGCGGCGTGCTCGGCACCGGGTCGCTCGCCGGGCTCGGGCTGCTAGGGCTGGTGGGAGCGGGCTTCTATCTGCGGGGCCGAGGGCGCGTCCGCGACTGAGACCGTCGTCCACCCGCCGTGCGGGACCGCCGCGCCGTCCGGGCCCGTCCGCCGGTGGCGGCCGCGGCGCAGCGACTCCGTGCCCGCGACCAGGAGCAGCAGCCAGATGCCCGAGACGTTCGCGGGCATCGCCAGGCCCTCGGTGGTGATCCCGTCCACCAGGAAGAACGCCAGGATGCCGAGCAGCGTGCCCGCGTCGCCGCGCAGCTCGCGCCGCCGGACGAGCGAGACCAGCACGGTGCCGAGCGTCAGCAGCAGCGCCACGAACAGCGCCGTGCCGACCGTCCCGTTGTCGACGAGCGCGTTGACGAACGCGTTGTGGCCGCCGCCGAGCCCGATGTCCTGGAGGAACAGCCCGCGGGAGGCGCCCAGGCCGTGGCCGAAGATCGGCTTCTCCCGGTAGGCGCGCATGGCGAGCGTCCACAGGTCGGTGCGCGAGTTCAGCGACGCGAGCTTGTCGGCCGACTCGCCGCGCGCCACGAAGTTCATGATCTTGTCGGAGAAGGCGAGCACCCCGACCGCGCCGACGGCCCCGCCCAGCACCACCAGGTCGATCCGGCCGCGCGGGCCGCGCGCGGTCGCCATCAGCACCACCAGCCCGGCCGCCGCGCCCGCCGCCGCCCCGCGCGTGCCGGTCGCGACCAGCGCGCCCAGCAGCACCAGCAGGACGCCCG
This sequence comes from Spirillospora sp. NPDC049652, assembly GCF_040675125.1. NCBI lineage: Bacteria > Bacillati > Actinomycetota > Actinomycetes > Streptosporangiales > Thermomonosporaceae > Spirillospora > Spirillospora sp. NPDC049652. The sequence goes on from NZ_JBFAOF010000055.1 coordinate 1,783, forward strand.
CGTACACGAGCGGCGGCCAGCCGCGCGCCCGCTCCCCGTCCCGGCGGCCCCGGATCAGCAGCCCGAACACCAGCAGCACCGCGATGCCCAGGTACACGCCGGCGATCACCGGGTGCACGTACAGCCAGTTGAACCGGGTGAGGGTCTGCGGCGTCCGGGGGAACGGGTGCGCCACGCCGATCGCGACCGACCCGAGCACGACGATCACGAACGCGTGCGCCAGCCGGTGCAGGTCGGCGATCGTGGCCCGGGTCGCCAGCACCTGCACCAGCGCCATCGTGATCATCAGCTGGACGCCGCGGACCGCGCCGAGCGACATGAACGGCGACCACAGCGCCGACATCGCCACGTACCCGGTGAACGCCCAGGCGGCGAACAGCAGCCCGGTCGTCCGCCGCACCGGCGGCCGCAGGCCGAACCGGAAGTACAGGTAGAGCGCGGCGAGACCGTAGACGGCGATCTCCACGAGGACGGTCAGGTCCGGGCTGCCGCCGACCGTCTCGTCCACCGGACGGCTGCGCAGCTTGTAGTCGCTGGCCAGCATCAGCGCCATCGGCAGCAGCACGGCCCAGCGGTGGCCCGGTTCGAGGACCACGGCGGGGCGGCGCACGGCCGGACGGGGGAAAAGGGAAGGCATCGCTCCCACAGGATAGGCCGGGTCGCGCGCGCAACTACGCTGAGAGCGTGAATCGCGACCTCCTCCCCGAACCCGTCATCGGCGCCGGCCGCACCCTGATCCGCCGCTACGGAATGACGACCGCCGCGCTCCGGCCCGGTCCCGACTTCCTGCTGATCGGGGCGAAACGGGGTGGTTCGACGTCGCTGTACTACGGCCTGCTGGAGCATCCGCGGATCATGCCGCTGTTCCCGAGCGCGCGGCTGCTGCCCAAGCAGAACGACACCAAGGGCGTCCACTACTTCGACTCGCACTATGACGAGGGCGAGGCGTGGTACCGGTCGCACTTCCCGTCGGTCGCCGCGCGGCGCGCCGCGGCCAAGCGGGCGGGCGGCCCGGTCGTGGTCGGGGAGGGCTCGCCCTACTACCTGTTCCACCCGCTCGCCGCCGAGCGCGCCGGGGCCGACGTCCCGGACACGAGGATCCTGCTCGTCCTGCGGGACCCGGTCGAGCGGGCCTTCTCGCACTACCGCGAGCGCCGCCGCCAGCACGCCGAGGAGCTGGAGACCTTCGAGGACGCCCTCGCCGCCGAGGCCGACCGCCTGGCGGGCGAGGAGGAGAAGATCCGCACCGTCCCCGGGTACCGCAGCTACGCCCACGAGCAGCAGTCGTACCGGGCGCAGAGCGAGTACGCCCCGCACCTGCGCCGCTGGCTGCTGCACTTCCCGCCCGAGCGCGTCCACGTCCTGGTGGCCGAGGAGTTCTACGCCGACCAGCAGCGCGCCATCGACGGGGTCGCGGCCTTCCTGGGGCTGCCCGCCGCGCCGCTGCCCAAGGCCGCGTCCAAGGTCTGGAACCCCGCGCCGAGCGCCGAACTGAAGGACGCCACCCGCCGCGCGCTGGCGGAGCACTACGCGCCCTTCAACGCCGACCTGGAGAAGCTACTGGGCCGCGAACTCCCCTGGACGAAGCCCTGAGCCGCCGCTAGGAACGCCAGGCGCCCTGGTGCTTGGTGCCGGCGGGCTTGCGGACGAGTTTGGCGATGTCGGCCGGGAGGGGCAGGGCGTCCTTGCTCTTCTCCTGGCCGGTGGCGTCCCGGAAGGCGTTCCTGTCCTCGTAGCTCTTCGGGTCGCCCCGGTCGGTGGGCCAGACCACCAGGACGCGCGGCTCCCCGGACCGGGTGCGCGTGTAGGCGTTGCCGTTGACGTTGAGGCCGATCTGGGACGCCGCGCGCAGGTGGGTGGTGTCCTCGACGCAGAGCAGGCAGTTCGAACCGGGACGGCCGAGGGCGATGCGGTTGTCGGCGACGGTGATCTGGCCGATCCGCCACGTCATCGCCTTGTCCGGCGGACGCCGGGGGTCGTGGCCGGTGGCGTGGGACGGGGCGCTCGGGTCGTCGGCGCGGTGGTCCTGGATGACGTGCAGGTTGCTCCGGTTGCGGGTCAGGGTGTTGTTCCAGATCCGGACGGCGGACGTGTCGTTGATCTTCAGTCCGTCGGCGCCGTTGTCGCCCACGACGTTGTCGGCGATCACGGCCTGGGCGCACAGCTCCAGCACCAGGCCGTGGTCGGTGTTGCGGACGACGCGCAGCCCGGTGACCGTGATGTTCTGCACGGACTCGTCGAACCACAGGCCCTTGCCCCGGTTGTCGGAGACCACGCCGCCGACCACCGCGACCTTCCGCAGCCGGGTGATCTTGATGCCGCCGGCGACCGGCGCGGAGCGGAAGTGCTCGGTGTTGTTGCCGCGCGCGAGGACGTTCTCCATCCGCAGGTCGTCGGCGTAGTTGGCGTGCATGCCGAGCATCCCGGAACGCAGCGCGGTGACGCGGCGCAGCCGGGCGTGCGGGGCGTCCACCGACAGGCCGGTGGACGCCGAGTCGGTGACCGTGAGGTTCTCGACCGTGATGTCGGGGCCGAGCACCTTCACCGAACCGAGCTGCGGGATGGACGTGGCGTACCGCCGCACGCCGATGCCGCGCAGCACCGAGCCGCCGCTCTTGAGCGTGATCGCCTCCTGGAGCGTGCTGGCCCGCACCTCGCGCCCGGACGGGTCGGACCCGAGCAGCAGCCGCCTGCGCGCCTCGTCCACGTAGAACGTGCCGGGCTTGACCTCGGCGGCGGACGCGACCTGCTGCTGCGCCACGCCGTTCACCCACATCTGCTCGGGGTGGGAGGCCATCGGATAGGTCGGGTCGAGGAAGCGGAAGGCGGGGTGGGAGCCGTCCCCCTCGCCCTTGGTGTAGCTGGGGCTGGAGTCGAAGTGGTGGTTCCAGCCGCCCGCCGCCCACACCGCTCCGGACCGCTTCCACGCGGTGACGCGCGAGCTGCCGTCCAGCCACACCGCCTCGCCGGGGTGCGCCTGGATGGTGAGCCGCCGTCCCTCGGGCACGGTCACCGACTCGTGGTAGACGCCGCGCCGCAGCACGATCGTGCCGCCGTCGCGCGCGCGGCCGATCGCGGCGGCGAGGGTGCGCAGCGGTCTGGACGGCGAGCCGGCGGCCTGGTCGCTGCCGTTCGGCGCCACGATCAGGGCGCCGTGCGGGACCTTGTAGGAGGTGCGCCCGACCGGCAGGGAGCCCGCGCCGGCCTCGGCCTGGGCGGCGGGCCCGGTGTTGATGGGCCGCGGGTCGCCGACGAGTTCCTCCTTGGACGCCTCGCGCCATCCGAGGACGCCCGCCGCGACGACCGGTACGGCGAGCGCGGCGGCCATCCCCACCCGGGCCGTACGGCTGATGCCCATGGCCTAGGGGTGGATCGCGCCGGTGAAGAGGGCGGTCTTGTGCTTGCCGTCGAACGAGACGCCGAGCATGACGGACTTGTACCCCTGACTCGGCAGGTCGAACGCATAGGAGGCGGTTTTGCTCCCTCCCGGTGAGACCGTCCCATAGAAGTCGTTCAGGTTCGCGTAGGACGTCGGGCTCGCGGTCCGCTTGCTCGGCCCGTACTTCGCGACGACCCGCACGCCGTTCAGGTCGAGCGGTTTGCCGGACCCGTTGCTGAACTTCAGCGTGAAGATGGTGAGGGTGCGGCCGGTGACCTCGCCCGGCCCCTTCTTGCCGTTCTTCACGTACCGGACACCGCTGACCGCGACCGTGATCTTGTCGCTGTAGGTGACCGGCTTCTTCAGCCCGCCGGAGATCGCCACGGGCTTGGCGCCCGGCGCGGCGTTGCTCTGCGCCTCGGGCTGCTCGGTGGGCGGCGGGGGCGGCGGGCCGGCCTTGGCGTCCTTCTTCTTCTCCGATGAGCAGCCGGTCAGCGCCAGCGCCACGGCCAGCGCCGCGACCGGGGCCGCGCGGAGCGCACGCGGGACGGCCATTGAGGACTCCTCGCAGTTCGGGGGCGTGCCATGACCGCGTGCCATGGCCGGAGAGGTCGTACGAGTCTAGGCGGACGGGTGGTGTCGCCGGTCACGATTAAGGCGCATTGCCACCGATGTCGGCGGCCTTCCCCCCGGTTGTCGTTAACCTAACGGTTACTTCTGGGGCTGTTGTCACGCCCCGCTCCCTTCTTGCGGAGGATCCCAGCTTGTGAATGTCCGTCTGAAACGACGACTTCCCGCGCGCCCGTCCCGGCGAGCGACCCCCCGCCTGTCGCGGCGCAGCGCCGCGCTCGCCGGCGGCGTCGCCCTGGCGACCGCCGCCGCGAGTGCGTTCGTCCTCGCCGATCCGCACCATTCCGCCACCGTGGCGAGCACCGCCGCCGACTCGGCCGCCACCCCGCCCACCGTCAGCGCGGACCCGCTTCCGACCTGGCAGGTGAACGGCGTCGTCTGGAGCATGGCGACCGTCGGCGACACCGTCTACGCGACCGGCAGGTTCACCACCGCCCGCCCGCCGGGCGCGGACCCCGGCACGCAGGAGGTCGCCCGCGCGAACCTGCTGGCCTTCAGCCTGAGCACCGGCGACCTGGTGAAGTCCTTCGACCACACGCTGAACGGCCAGGGCCTGCGCGTGGTGGCGTCGCCGGACGGCAAGCGGGTCTACGTCGGCGGCGAGTTCACCTCCGTGGACGGCAAGGCGCACAACCGCCTGGCGGCCTTCGACACCGGTACCGGCGCGCTCGTGGACGCCTTCAAGCCGGACGTGTCCAGCGTCGTGCGCGGCATCGCCGCGACCGACTCGACCGTCTACTTCGGCGGCAACTTCTTCAACGTGAACGGCCAGGGCCGCACCCGGCTCGCGGCGGTCAAGGCCGCCGACGGCTCGAACGTGGCGTGGACGCCGAAGGCGGACGACGACGAGGTGTTCGCGCTCGCCATCGCGCCGAAGGGCGGCGTCCTGGTCGGCGGACGGTTCCAGACGCTGAACGGCGAGCCGCACGTCGGCATCGGCCAGATCGACCCGGCGAGCGGCGCGACGCTGCCGTTCGAGGCGCGGCCCATCCCGGCCAAGCAGGGCTCGTACTTCTCCTACGTCACCGACCTCCAGGTCCAGGGCGACACGGTGTTCGGCGCGGCCGACGGCGAGGGCCACCACTGGTATGACGGCAGGTTCGCGGCGAAGGCCGACGACGGCAAGCTCGTCTGGCTGGACAACTGCTACGGCGCGACGTACTCCATGCTGCCGCGCGGCAAGACGATCTACAGCGTCTCGCACGCGCACGACTGCAGCTCGACGGGCGACTTCCGCGAGACCAACCCGGTCACCTGGCACCGGGCGCTCGCCGAGACCGCCGAGCCGACCGGCGTCGACCACTCCGACCCCGGCAGCAACAGCAACTACAAGCGGCAGCCCGTCCCGAGCCTGATGCACTGGTTCCCGACGCTGGCCCCCGGCTCGTTCACCAAGCAGGACCAGGCCGCGTGGGCCGTCACCGGCAACGACGACTACATCGCGCTCGGCGGTGAGTTCCCGAGCGTGAACGGCAAGGCGCAGCAGGGCCTCGTCCGGTTCGCCAGCCGGGCCAAGGCCCCCAACAAGGTCGCCCCCCGGCCCGAAGGGTTCGCCAACCCGGCCGCGCCGACCGCGACGCCGCTGCCCGGCGGCCGGGTCCGGATCAGCTGGCAGACCACCTGGGACATGGACGACCCGGCCCTCACCTACGAGGTGTACCGGGACGGCGACAAGCTCGCCGGCTCGGTCACCCGGACGTCCACGTTCTGGAAGCGCCCGACCGTCGCGTTCGTCGACAAGACGGCCGCGCCCGGCGTCGACCACACCTACTACGTCAAGGTCAAGGACCCGTCCGGCAACTCCACGCGCAGCGCCCTGTCCAACGCGGCCAAGCCCGGTGACGGCAAGGTCGGCTCCTACGCCGACCTCGTCGCGGCGGACGGCCCGGCGGGCTACTGGCGGCTGGACGAGGGGTCCGGCAAGGTCATGGACTACGCGGGCGGGGGCGACCTGACCGCCGGCTCCGGCGTCGACCGCAGCGCGCAGGGCGCGATCGCCGGGGACGACGACACCGCCGGCACCTTCGACGGCTCGTCCGGCGGGACGGCCGGGGGAGCCCTCACGCCCAACCCGGACGAGCTGACCCTGGAGGCGTGGGTCAAGACCACCACCGACTCCGGCGGGAAGATCGTCGGGCTCGGTGACAAGGCGACCGGGACCAGCTCGTCCTACGACCGGCAGCTCTACATGGCCAATGACGGCTCGGTGATGTTCGGCGTCTACGACGGCCAGGCCAAGACGATCCGCAGCAAGTCCGGTCTCAACGACGGCAAGTGGCACCACGTCGCCGGAACGCTGAGCCCGACCGCGGGCATCAAGCTGTTCGTGGACGGCGAGCAGCAGGCCGCCGACCCGGACACCACCTTCGGGCAGAACTACGACGGCTACTGGCGGATCGGCGGCGACAACCTCTCCGGCTGGCCGCAGCAGCCGCGCAGCTCGTACTTCAAGGGCGACATCGACGAGGTCGCGTACTACCCGTCCGCGCTCGGCGCCGCCGACCTGCACCGGCACTTCGCGATCGGCTCCGGGCTGGAGAAGCCGAACGTGCCGCCGGTCGCCGAGTTCACGCCCTCCTGCGCGCAGCTGTCCTGCACGTTCGACGCGGCGAAGTCGGCCGACTCCGACGGCTCGATCAAGTCCTACGCCTGGGACTTCGGCGACAAGACGACCGGCACCGGCGTGAAGCCCGTCCACCTGTACCAGGCGGCCGGGAGCTACACGGTCAAGCTGAAGGTCACCGACGACAAGGACGTCTCGACCGAGTACACCGCGTCCGTCGCGGTCAAGCCGCAGAACCTGGTCACCGACGCGTTCACCCGGACCGTGGCGACCGGCTGGGGCTCCACGACGCCGGGCGGCGCCTGGACGGTCTACGGCGGCACGTTCTCCACCAGCGGCGGCGTCGGCTGGATCAAGATGCCCAAGGTCGGCGCGCTCGGCGGCGCGGGGCTGAAGGGCGTCTCGTCCACGAGCAACGACCTGGCCTTCCAGGTCTCGGCCGACCGCGACCCGACCGGCGCGGGCGTCGCGGCCTACGGCACGCCCCGCACGATCAGCGGCGCGGGCGAGTACCGGGCCCGCGTCCGGATGGCGGCCGGCAAGGTCTACCTGCGGCTCAGCCGGACCAACGCGGCCGGGACCGAGACGGCGATCGGCAGTGAGAAGGTCGTCGCGGGCATCACGTTCAAGGCGTGGACCCGGCTGCGCCTGCGCGTCCAGGCCGTGGGCACGGCCCCGACGACGCTGCGCGCGAAGGTCTGGATCGCCGGGCAGTCCGAGCCGGCGGCGTGGCAGCTGTCGGCGACCGACACGACGGCCGCGCTGCAACGCGCGGGCGGCGTGGGCGTGCGGGCCTACACTGCCAAGAACACGGCCGTTCCCGTGCGGCTCTCGATCGACGATCTGCGCGCGGACCGTCTGGCTCCCTGAGCGGTGCCCGGGACCGGCCGGCGGCTGATCCCGGGTGCCCCGTGGCGTCCGAGGGCGGGTCCCCTTCCGGGGGGCTCGCCCTCTTTGCTGGGTCTTCACCGGGATGCCCCGAACCGAATGCGGACAGGTACTACGATCTCCCCCCGACCGTGGTGGCCCGTGCGGCCACCGAAGTCTCCGGGGCACAAGGGAAGCGATTCGTGAGGGCTCACACGCGACCAGAAACGTTCACCCGCCGGACCCGCCGGACCCGCCGGACCCACCGGGTCGGACGCGCCGGCGTCACGCTCGCCGGAGGCGTCGCGCTGCTCGGCGCGGCGTTCGTCCCGGTCGGGACCGCCACCGCCGACACCGCGCCCCCCGCCGGGACGCCCGCGACGATGAGCGCCGACGCGCTGCCGACCTGGCAGGTGAACGGCGTCGTCTGGAGCATGGCGACGGTGGGCGACACGGTCTACGCGACCGGCAACTTCAGCAAGGCCCGGCCGCCGGGCACCAAGCCGGGCAACGCCAAGGAGGTCTCCCGGCAGAACCTCCTGGCGTTCAGCCTCAGCACCGGCAACCTCGTCACCTCGTTCAACCACAAGCTGAACGGCCAGGGCCTGCGGGTCGTGGCGTCGCCGGACGGTAAGCGCATCTACGTCGGCGGCGAGTTCACCACCGTGGACGGCAAGCCGCACACCCGGCTCGCCGCGTTCGACACCAAGACCGGCAAGCTCGTCGACGCGTTCCGGCCGGTCGTGTCCAACAAGGTGCGGGCGATCGCCGCGACGGGCGGCACGGTCTACTTCGGCGGCAACTTCTTCCACGTCAACGGCAAGGCGCGCACCCGGCTCGCCGCGGTGCGGGCCACGGACGGCGCGAACATCGAGACCTGGCGTCCGACCGCGGACGACGACGAGGTGTTCGCGCTCGCGCTCGGCCCGGGCGGCAAGACCGTTCTCGTCGGCGGCCGCTTCCAGACCCTGAACGGCCGGGACCGGGTCGGCGTCGGCGCGGTCAGCGCCTCCAACGGCGCCCTCGCGCCGTGGCGCAGCAACCCCGTCCCCGCCCGGGACGACGAGGAGTTCTCCTACGTGACCGACCTGCAGGTGCAGGGCGACACGGTGTTCGGCGCGGCGGACGGCGAGGGCCATCACTGGTACGACGGCCGGTTCGCCGCCAAGGCCGACGGCGGCGACCTGGTCTGGCTGGACAACTGCTACGGCGCGACCTATTCGATCCTGCCGCTCGGCAAGACGGTCTACAGCGTCTCGCACGCGCACGACTGCACGTCGCTCGGCGCGTTCAAGGAGACCACGCCGCCCACCTGGCACCGCACCCTCGCCGAGACGGCGGCGCCGATGGGCCGCGACCAGGGCGAGCCGAGCGAGAACAGCAAATACCGCAGGCAGCCGGTCCCAGGTCTGCTGCACTGGTTCCCGACGCTGGCGTCCGGCACGTTCACCGGGCAGTACCAGGCGGCCTGGGCGATCACCGGGAACGCGAACATCGTCGCGCTCGGCGGCGAGTTCCCCAGCGTGAACGGCAAGGCACAGCAGGGCCTGGTCCGGTTCGGGCTCCGGGCCAAGGCCCCGAACAAGTCGGGCCCGCGCTCGATGGCCGCGCCGCGCGCCTCGGCCTCCTACCGCGGCAAGATCACCGTGCGCTGGAAGGCCACGTGGGACATGGACAACGCGAACCTCACCTACGAGATCCTGCGTGACAAGGGCACCAAGCCGATCGGCAAGCTCACCCGGACGTCCACGTTCTGGAACACGCCGTCGCTGAGCTTCACCGACTCGTCCGCCCCGAAGGGCAAGCACACCTACAAGATCCGGGTGAAGGACGCGCTGGGGAACTCCTACACCACCGCGGCGTCCAACACCGTCAAGCGTCGCTGACGCGCCGTCTCGCGGCTCGTGCGAAAGCCGCCGCCCCGATCCGTCGGGGCGGCGGCTTCGTCGTATCGGGCTTTCCTGCGCCGGTCAGAGGGCGCGGAGGATGTCCAGGAGGCGCTGGTTCAGGGCCGCGTCATGGTCGCCGCCCGAGCGTCGCGCGACACGCGCCGCCCAGAAGGCCGCCGCCTCGGACACGTCCGGCGGCAGCGTCCCCAGCGGAGCACCGAGCGCGGCGCTCGCGGTCGCGCGGTAGTAGACCAGGTCGGCGTGCGGAGGGGCCCACGCCGCGTCCTCCCAGTCGATCAGCCACGGGAGCCCCCGGCCGCAGACGCGCAGGTTCCACGCGGTGAGGTCCCCGTGCATCGGCCGCCAGTGCGCGGGAACGCCACCCGGCGCCCCCTCGGCCTCATCCCCCGGCTCCTCGCGCGGCAGGACGGGGCTGAGGGCCTCCTGGACGGCGTCGACGACCGAACCGAGGTCGGGCCGCCGGACCGGACGCGCCGGACGCGGCGGCATCGCCTCGATGACCATCCAGTGGCCGCCCGCCGCCTCGCCGCGCCCCAGCACCACGGGGACGCGGAAGGCCGGCGAGCAGCCGTTCGCGAACGCGCGCAGCGCGCGCTCCTCGCGGTCGAGCTCGCCCGCGTCCGGACGCACCTTCAGGAAGCCGGCGGGACGTCCGGCGCGCAGCAGCACGGCAGCGACACCGGCACGGGACGCCTGCGGGCGCTGGTACACCGCGACGCCGTCGAACCCGCCGACGCCGTCCGCGACGTCGCGCCACAACTCGGGCTCGCCGGGCGCGTCCCACGCCGTGCGCGTCCCGGGCAGCAGGCGCGGCCCGGCGACCGCCACAGCGCCGTACAGCGCCCACTGCGCCGCCACCGCGGCGGGCTTCGACTTCGTCAGCAGGGAGACCCCGGCCAGCGCCGCACGCCGCGACGACACCGGGATGAGGACGTTCCCGGCGCCCGGCGCCCGCACGAACGCGCCCCGCGGGGCCGCGGCGTCCGTCGTGGTCATCGTCCGGCCGTCACTTCTTGGGACGGACGGTGCGGCGGGTGAGGCGGCGGGCCGCGAGGTCCTCGCAGAGCCGCTCGTAGTCGCGGGCGATGTCGTCCCACACGTAGCGCTCGGCGGCGCGCTTGCGGGCCTCCTCGCCGCGGTCGGCGGCGTGGCCCGGGTCGGCCTCGGCGGCCTCGATCTCGCGGGCCAGGGAGGCCGGGTCGCCGAAGAAGCGGCCCGCGTCCTCGCCGAGGACCTCGCGGTTGAAGTTCACGTCGTAGGCGAGGACGGACGCGCCCGCGCCCATCGCGCGCAGCAGCGACGGGTTCGTGCCGCCCACCGAGTGCCCGTGGACGTAGGTGAGCGCGCCCGCGTAGAGGGAGTCCAGGAGGTCCTGGTCCCAGACGCCGCCGAGGAAGGTGATGCGCGGGTCGTCGCCGGCGAGCTCGCGCACGCGCGCGGTGTACTCGTCGGCGTACGGGGCCGACCCGACCACGACCAGCGGCTTGCGGGCCGCGCTGCGCCGGTACCCCTCGACCGCGACGTGCACGTGGTTCTCCGGCTCGAACCGGGCCACGACCAGGTGGAACCCACCCGGCCGGTAGCCCGCCTCGGCGAGCTTCCCGGTGTCGGCGCCGTCCAGGATCGTCGCGCCGTAGGGGATGAAGACCGACTCCGCGCCGAACTTCTCCCGGTAGTAGTCGCGGATGCCGACCGCATCCGCGATCAGCGCGTCCGACCAGCGCACGGCCAGGCGCTCGACGCCCAGGTAGTACCGGCGGCCCGCGCCGCTCCACTTGGTGCGCTTCCACTCCAGGCCGTCCACGTGGGTCGCGACCGGGACGCGCAGAGCGCGCAGGACGGGCAGCAGCGGCGCGTTCGCCGCGTTGAAGACCAGCGCCGCGTCCGGCCCGCGCCCGGTCACCCGGCGGCCGGCCGTGTGCGTGACCGACAGGGCCGTGTGGCTCAGGGTCTCGGCGACCTTCTTCTTGACGGCCGGGAGGTGGACGAGCCGCATCCCCAGATACGTGCGGTCCGGATGGCGCTCACCCCGGCAGTAGACCGTCACCTCGTGCCCGGCGTCCGCGAGCCGTCGGCCGATCTCCTCGATGGCGGTCTCGAAGCCGCCGTAACGTGCCGGAACACCTCGAGTGCCGATCATGGCGATGCGCACGGGGGAGCCTCCGATGCTTCGAATTCGGTCCCTGCGGCTGCCCGGGCCGGCGGGGAGGACCGGACGGACCTCGCGCGTCCAGGGTTAAACCGGAGTTAATCTGAGCGTTACAGGAGTCTGTTCTATCAAAGCCTGAAAGATGCGGCGGAAGGGGAAGTGTGGGCCAGCGGGAAACCAGGCCTGTGGTGGTGCTGGCGCATCCGTCACCGGATCTCTACGGCTCGGACCGGATGCTCGTGGAATCCGTCCGCGGTCTCGCCCGTGACCGGAGCGTCCTTGTGACGCTACCCGCCGAAGGGCCGCTCTCGCAGGCGCTTCGCGACGCGGGCGCGCGGGTCGAGGTGCTGCCTGTACCCGTCCTGCGCAAGGCTTATATGACTCCGCTGGGAATGGTGCGGCTCGCGTTCCACGCGACCCGAGCGCTGCCCGCGGCTTGGCGGCTGCTGCGCCGCGAACGCGCCACCGCCCTCTACGTCAACACCGTGACCATCCCGTTGTGGCTGGTCGCGGCCCGGCTCGCCCGCGTCCCGGCGCTGTGCCACGTGCACGAGGCCGAGGACGGCGTGCCCGGCCCGGTGCGCGCCGCACTGGCCGCGCCGCTGCGGCTCGCCCGGTCGGTGGTCGTCAACAGCCGCGCCAGCGCCGCCGCCCTCGGCTCCGCCGGACGGCGGGCGCAGGTGATCTACAACGGGGTGGACGAGCCGGCCGAGCCCGTCGCCGAGCCGCGCGCCGAACTGTCCGGCCCCGCGCGGATCGTCCTGGTAGGACGGCTGTCACCGCGCAAGGGGACAGATGTGGCGGTCCGGGCGGTCCGGCTCCTGGAGGCCCGCGGCGTGCCCGTCCACCTGACCCTCGTCGGCGACGTCTTCCCAGGTTACGAGTGGTTCGAGGCCGAGTTGCGGGAGCTCGCGGCGGGCAGTCCGGCGATCGAGTTCGCCGGGTTCCGGTCCTCGGTGTGGGCCTCCTTCGCCGAATCCGACGTCGCGATAGTGCCCTCGCGCGTCGAGCCGTTCGGTAACGTCGCGGTGGAGGCCATGCTGGCCGGACGGCCGGTGGTGGTCTCCGCCACCCAGGGCCTCACCGAGATCGTCGCCGACGGCGAGACCGGAGTCCGGGTCCCGCCGGACGACCCCGAGGCCCTCGCCGACGCCCTCATCCGCCTGCTGGACGACTGGACCGCAGCCCTGACCATGGCCAAACGAGCCCGCGCGGACGCCGCCGCCCGCTTCGGCACCGCCCGCTACCACCGAGAACTCCGCGACGCCGTCACGGCGCTCACCTCATAGCCGCACGGCCGCCGGCCCGCGCCCGGCCCCCGAGCCGGGATGAACGCGACGGCGACGACCGCGTAGCCTGCCTTCTCGTCCCCCACCCGAGCCGATCACCGTCCGCAAGGATCTGCCCACCGCCCAGAGGATGAGACGCGACACGATGACCGCACCGACCCCCGCCCCCCCGGCCACCTCCGAGATCAGTCTCGTCGAGGCCGTCTGGCGCTACCGGCTGATGTCGTCCCTCATCGTGGTGGCCTGCGTGCTCGCCGCGGTCGCGGCGACCGCGTTCCTGCTGGGCGGCGCGACGGCGACGGCCCGCTTCGCCGTCACCGACCCGACCAACAACAACAACGTCCTGCGCCAGGGCGTGGTGTCCGGGCCCGGCTACGCCGCCTACACCGCCCAGCGCGCCGCGTTCGCCGGCTCGGCCCCGGTGCTGGGCCGCGCCGCCGAGATCATCAAGTCCAAGAAGGGCCCCGCGCTGACCGCCGCCGCCCTGCGCGGCCGGGTCAAGACCTCCACCAAGCCCGACAGCGGCGTGGTGATCGTCAGCGCCTCGGGCGGCGACATGCCCGAGGCCGCACTGATCGCCAACGCCGTCGTCCAGGCCTACCAGGAGCAGACGATCGCCACCGCGACCGCCAAGCTCGACACCCAGCTCAAGAACATCCAGAACAGCGAACGCGAGATCACGCGTTCGCTGGAGAGCACGCCCGCCAGCACCCGCGAGGGGCGGGTGCTGGCGTCCCAACTGGCGAAACTCCAGTCGCAGGAGAGCGGCGTCCTGTCCGCCCGCGCCAACGCCAACAGCGGCGTCCAGTTCGTGGACAACGCCGACCCCGGCGGGTCCACCCCGGACCAGCTCCCGCAGAACGCGGTGATCGGCCTGGCCGCCGGCGCGATCCTCGCCTGCGTCGTCTCCTTCCTGCGGGCCACCTCCGGCGGGCTCCGCCTCGGCGGCCCGCGCGGCTCCCGTCCCGGCTCGGGCGGGCCCCGCATCGAGCGCGTCTGGGCCGACGACGAGGTGTACGGCCCGGCCTCCCGTCCGGCCCTCCCGGCGGGCAACACGTCCCCCAACCCGGTCATCTACCCCGACTCGCGCCATGGCGACGCGGGGTCCCGGCATGCCGAACCCTCCTCGCGGCGTGGTGGCTCGTCCCGGTCCGGTGAGACCTCCCCCAGGCACGTCGACACATATCCGCGCCATGGGGACACCTCTTCCCGCCGCAGCAACCCGTCCGCGCCGGCCACACCGTCCGCGCCGGCGTCCCCGGCCGTGAACGGCAGCAGCGTCCAGCCGGACGTCAGCCCCCGGACGAGCCCCTCACCGCGCGTGGACGGCACCGCCTCCTTCGGCGCTCCTTCGGCGGCCTCCCACGTCAACGGCTCCACTCCCCGCTCCGACGCCGCCGCCTCGCGTGCCGAGAGCCCGGGCTCGTACCCGTCCGCGCCGAGCCCCCGCACGAACGGCACGAACGGCACGAGCGCCTACCCGGGCGGCACCGGCTCGTCCGGTGACACCCGCGTGGCCGGTGCCGCGGGCGGGCGGCACTCCGCCGCCCGGCCCGCCGACCCGCTGGGCGTCGACCCGCTGGGAGCCGGGTCGCGGTCTTCGGACGTGACCGGCTCCCGCTCGTCCCAGCCCGCGCGGACCTCGGAGAACGGGCGGGCCGCCGACGCCGGGATCCGGGCGGACGCCTCCGACCTCGGAACCGGGACAGGGTTCGGCCGCGCGCCTGAACTAGGGGCCTCGACCGCCGAACCCGCGCGAGCCGACGGCGGCCGCCGCGGCAAGACCGCGCCCGCCACCCCGGCCGCGCCCATCCCGTCCGCGCCCGCCGCGCCCGTCACTTCCGCGCCCGCCGCGCCCGTCACGCCCACGACCGCCTCGGACGGCGCGGACGACCGTTCCGTCGCCTCCGGGCGCGGACGGCGGGGGAGCGGGGGACGTTCGCGTTCCGGCGGGGCGCACTCGCGTGGCTCCTCCCGGGAGGACGGATCGTTCCGCGACCCGGCGAAGGCCCTGGAGACCGGGCTGGCCTCCACACCCCCGCGGCCGGCGGGCGAGGACGACCGGAAGTCCGCCGCGCTGCCCGGCGGTACGCCCGACGGCGCGCCGAGCGGCAAGGACACCGGCTCGCGCATCCCCGTGGACCTCTGGAGCGACGGCACCGCCGACCGCGCGGCCGACCCCGGCCGGACGGTAGAGGACCTCCGGATCGTGGACGACGAGACGCTCGCCGCCGTCCGCCGCGAGAAGGCGGCCCCGGCCCCTGGGAAGCCGGCCCTCGGCAAGCCGGTGCCCGGTGAGCAGGTCCCGGCCTCGGCCCAGAGCAAGAGCGGCCCTGGCCGCAAGTCCACCGGTTCGCCCCTGGACGCCAAGGGCGAGAGTTCCACGGGCTCCGACCCGGACGACGGAAACTGATGCCCGGGAGATTCGCGGGCAAGGCCGCCAAGCTGCTGTCGTCGGCGGGCGGCGCGGTGGCGGTGCAGTTCGTCACGGCGGGCGGCAGCCTGGTCGTGCAGTCGCTCGCGGCACGCACGCTCGGGGCCTCCGGATACGGCGCGTACGCGCTGTTCTTCGCCGTCCTGGTCATGATCACCTCGGTGCAGACCAGCTTCGTCGGCGACACCCTCACGGTCTACGACCGGTTCGACCCGAAGGTCCGGGGCGCTCTGCTCTGGTCGGTGGCCGGGACGGTCGCCGCGGGCGCGGTCGTCGGCGCGGTCGTGTCGGTGGCGATGGGCCTCGCCGGGGCGGCGGGGACGGCGCTGTTCGCCCTGCTCGTGGCGTTGTGGCTGCTGAACGAGACCGGGCGGCGCGTGTTCACCGCCCGGATGGAGTTCTGGCGGCTCACCCTGAACGACGCGTCCTACCTCGTGGTGACGCTCGCGACCCTGGGGATCGCGGTCGGCGCGGGCGCGGACGGCTCGGTCGAGCTGCTGCTCGGCGCGATGTGCGTCGGCTGCGTCGCCTCGATCGTGCTCGCGAGGCTGCGGCTGCCCGCCGAGGAGTACGCGGGCGCGCCGCTGCGCGGGACGGCCCTGCGGGAGATCCTGGGGTTCGCCTGGTGGCGGTCGGTGCAGGCCGGGGTCCGGCCGGGGGCGCTGCTGCTGGCCCGCATCATGATCGCGGCGTTCGCGTCCACCGCGGCGCTCGCCGGGGTGGAGGCGGCGCGGCTGCTGCTCGCGCCCGCGATGACGTTCGT
>NZ_JBFAOF010000056.1:0-17661 GCF_040675125.1 Spirillospora sp. NPDC049652
GTCGCCCGCGGCCTCGCCGCGCTCGGCGTCCGCAAGGGCGACCGGGTCGGCATCTGGGCCCCGAACGTCGCCGAGTGGGTGTTCGTCCAGTACGCGACGGCGAAGCTCGGCGCGATCCTGGTGAACATCAACCCCGCCTACCGGACGCACGAGCTGGAGTACGTGCTGAAGCAGGCCGGGATCCGCACGCTGGTCGCCGCGCCGTCGTTCAAGACGTCCGACTACGCGGCGATGATCGAGCAGGCGCGGCCGAACTGCCCGGACCTGCGGGACGTCCTGCTCCTCGGCCGCGACTCCTGGGCCGACCTGCTGGAGGCCGGGCGCGGCGGCGTCCTCCCCGAGGCCGTCCTGTCCGCCGACGACCCGATCAACATCCAGTACACGAGCGGGACGACCGGCTTCCCCAAGGGCGCGACGCTCTCCCACCACAACATCCTGAACAACGGCTTCTTCGTCGGCGAGATCTGCGGCTACGACGAGGAGGACCGGATCTGCGTCCCGGTGCCCTTCTACCACTGCTTCGGCATGGTGATGTGCAACCTGGCGGCCACCTCGCACGGCGCGTGCATCGTCATCCCCGCCCCGGGCTTCGACCCGGCGAAGACCCTCGCCGCGGTCGCCGCCGAGCGCTGCACGTCCCTGTACGGCGTCCCGACGATGTTCATCGCCGAGCTGAACGACCCGTCCTTCGCCGTGCACGACCTGTCCTCGCTGCGCACCGGGATCATGGCGGGCTCGCCCTGCCCGGTCGAGGTGATGAAGCAGGTCATCGACCGGATGGGGATGGCCGAGGTGACGATCTGCTACGGCATGACCGAGACCTCCCCGGTGTCCACGCAGACCCGCGCGGGCGACTCCCTGGAGCGCCGCGTCGGCACGGTCGGGACCGTCCACCCGCACCTGGAGGTCAAGGTCGTCGACCCGGAGACCGGCGCGCCGGTGCCGCGCGGCGTCCACGGCGAGCTGTGCACCCGCGGCTACTCGGTCATGCTCGGCTACTGGGACCAGCCCGGGCAGACCGCCCAGGTGATCGACGCGGCCCGCTGGATGCACACCGGCGACCTCGCCGCGATGGACGAGGACGGCTACGTCACGATCACCGGCCGGATCAAGGACATGGTCATCCGGGGCGGCGAGAACATCTACCCGCGCGAGGTGGAGGAGTTCCTGTTCACCCACCCCGACATCCTGGAGGCCCAGGTCATCGGCGTCCCGGACGAGAAGTACGGCGAGGAGCTGATGGCCTGGGTCCGGCTCCGCGCCGGCGCCGCCGCCCTCACCCCCGAGGCCCTGCGCGAGTACTGCGCCGGCCGCCTCGCCCACTACAAGATCCCCCGGTACGTGCACGTGGTGGACGACTTCCCGATGACGGTCACGGGCAAGGTCCGCAAGGTCCAGATGCGGGCGGAGGCGGTGGACATCCTCGGCCTGCCCTGACCCGCCCCGGTTGGCGTTCGCCGCCGATGCGGGCATGCTGACGTGCATGGACGAGCAGGACGCCGGCACCGCCCGCACCGCCGTCCTGCCCTCCCACCCGGGCTGGGAGGAGGTGCGGGCGGTCCACGCCGAACTGCTGGAACTCGCCGAGCGCGTCGCGGACCACGAGGTCCGCGACCGCCTCCGCGCGGCGTCCCGCCGCCTCGCCGCCGCCGGGACGCCCCCGGCCCGCCAGGCGCACCGCCCCAGGCTCTCGCCGCGCGAACTGGACGTCCTGGCCCAGGTCGCCCTCGGCTGCACCAACGCCGAGGCCGCCGCCCGCCTCGGCCTCCTCCCCGAGACCGTGAAGAGCTACCTCCGCTCCGCCATGCGCAAGCTGGACAGCCACACCCGCACCGAAGCCGTCTCCACCGCCCGCCGCCAAGGCCTCCTCCCCTGACCGCTGCGGGCGCGGCGCGGGTTCACCCTCTCGGCGGACGGCCTGACCTGGGACAAGCGCCAGTGCCCGTCCCCGCCGCGATGCGCTCCCACACCCCCGACTGCGGCTCCCTCATCGCGGTCTACACCGAGCAGTGAGCCCCTTCCCGCGCGGGTTCAGCCGGTGAGCTGGGCCTGGAAGACGGCGCTGTTGAAGTACGCCTTGGCGTCCCGGATGAGGCCCGTTTCGTCCAGCTCGTAGATGTTGATTCCGGACCAGTTGACCGGGCTGCCGTCCAGGGCGACGGCCGCGCCGCGCCAGGAGACCGCGACGTGGTCGCCGACGGTGTGGGCCTCGATGGGGGTCAGCCCCAGGAACGGCTGGAAGCGGGGTAGGACGGACGCGATGAAGTCGCGGATCGCGGCGCGTCCCACGATCGGCGCGGTGCCGATCGGGTCGTGGAAGACGCCGTCCTGGGCGAACGCGTTCGCCCAGGTGTCGGCGTCGCCCTCCTGGGACGCGCGGAAGAACTGGAGGACGGCGTGGGGCATGGCCGGAAACGTCATGGTGGTTCCTTCGGTCGAGTCGTTGTCGGGTGCGGGGGTCTGGTGGACGTTCATCGCGGTGAGGCCGTGGCCGGGCGCGCGGACGCCTCGTGGTGGCGGCGGTCGGCGAGGCGGACGGCGAAGGCGAGGGACGCGGCGAGCGCCATGAGCGCGCACACGCCGGGCCAGCCCAGGAGCGCGTAGGCGCGGACGCCGAGCCAGGATCCGGCGCTGCCGCCGAGGAACGAGCAGGTCATGTAGGCGGTGTTGAGCCGGCTGCGGGCCTCGGGGCGCAGGCCGAAGATGCGGGCCTGGTTGGCGACCTGGCTGCACTGCACCGCGACGTCGAGAAGCAGAAGGCCCAGGGTGAGCGCGACCAGTCCCGCCGCCCCGCCCAGGGCGCCCGCGGTGAGGACGGCCGCGGCGGCGAGGGTGGCTGCGACGCACCACGCGTTCACGCGGTCGGGGCCGTACCGGTCCACCCGGCGTCCGGCGGCGGGGGCGCAGAACATGCTCGCCGCCCCGATCAGCGCCAGCAGGCCGACCGCCTGGGCGTCCAGGCGGTAGCGGGGGCCGGTGAGCAGGAGGGCGAGCGCGGTCCAGGCCGCGCTGAACGCGCCGAAGAGCGTGGCCTGGTAGAGCGCGGAGCGGCGCAGGCCCGGCTCGGTGCGCAGCATCCGGACGGTGTCCGCGAGCAGGTGGAGGTACCGGTCGCGGACGGCCGGGGCGGTCGCGGGCAGAGTCAGGCCGAGGACGGCGGCGAGCAGCGCGGTGAGGGCTGCGGCGACCAGGTAGGGGGCGCGCCAGCCGAGGTGCTCGCCGAGCACACCGCCGAAGGTGCGGGCCAGCAGGATTCCTCCGATCAGGCCGCCCTGCAGAGTGCCGACCACCGCACCGCGCCGGTCCGGGGCGACCAGGCCCGCCGCCATCGGCAGCAGCAGTTGCGGAACCACGGTCGCGAGGCCGACCACGGCTCCGGCGGCGGCCAGGAGACCGGCGGACGGCGCGAGCCCGGCGGCCAGCAGCGCGCCGGCCGTCACCGCCAGCAGGACGGTGATCAGCGGACGGCGCGGGAGCCGGTCGCCGAGCGGGACGAGCAGGAAGATCCCGGCGGCGTAGCCGAGCTGGGTCACCGTCGCGACGCTCGCCGCGGTGGCCGGCGTGACGCGCAGCCCGTCCGCGACCAGCGGCGTGAGGGCCTGCGGAAAGTACACGTTCGCCACGCTGACCCCGCAGGCCAGCGCCATCACCAGCGGCAGCCGCCGCCCGAGTCCGGACATCGTCGCTCCTACCGAACGAACTGGATGGTTCGGAAGGAGCGTGGCAGACCGCCGCCCGGATCGTCAAACGAACCGGTTCGTTACCATCGGGACATGGCATACGACTCCACGGCGACCAAGGAGCGGATCCTCGCGGCGGCGGCCTCCGAGTTCGCCGCGCACGGCGTCGCCGGGGCCCGCGTGGACCGCATCGCCGCGCAGGCCAAGGCCAACAAGCGGGCGATCTACGACTACTTCGGCGACAAGAACGAGCTGTTCGCCGCCGTCCTCGAACGCCTGATGGCCGACCTCGCCGAGGCCGTCCCGCCCGGGGACGACGACCTGGCGGCCTACGCCGGACGCCTGTTCGACCACCACCGCGCCCACCCCGAGGCGCTGCGCCTGCTCATGTGGGAGGCGCTCGAACTCGGCGGCGACCGGCCCGTCCCGGGCGAGGCGGCCCGTACCCGCCACTACCAGGAGAAGGTCCGGGCCAGCCGCACCCCGGACGACGAGGACGACCCGCGGGACCGCCTGTTCCTCACCCTCGGCCTGATCGGCTGGACCCTCGCCATGCCGCAGCTGCGCCGCATGGTCCTCGGCCCCGACCACTCCCTCGACCAGCTCCGCGAGACCATCGTCCAAACCGTCCGCGCCCTCCCGCCCGCAGCCCGCGACTCCTCCCCCTGAGGGCGTCCGCGCCGGGCGTTCGTGGTCTTTGCCAAACGGTCGACCAACTGTCGGGCCTGGTCGGATAGCTTCCAACGCATCCCATTGATCTTGATGTGCGGGCCCGTTCGGAGCGACCGACCGGGCCCGTTTGGAGGCGTGCGCCGTGAGTGTGGTCAACCTGTCGAAGACGGCCGCCGGACTTCCGGAGGCGTGGAGCTCGCTGGAGCTGGGCCGGGTGGGGACGGCATGCGTGAAGGTGCTGCGCATGGACGAGATGCCGGTGGCGGAGGAGAGCCACAGCGCCGCTGAGGCGCTCATCGTTCTCGACGGCCTGCTGGAATTGGTGGTGGACGGCGCTCCGGTGTCGGTGCGGGCGGGCGAGATGTTCATGGTCGCGGCGGGGACCGCGCACACCGTCCGTCCGGGCAGCCATGGCACCCTGGTGATCGTGGAACTCCCGGACGAGTGAGGGGCGCGTCGGCCGCGTCCGTCAGCGGGGCCATCACCCCTCGCCACTGAACTCCGTCCGAACGGCGTGCGGGTGCGGTTCTCGCGCTGCACCCGCACGCCGAGCTCCACCTGAAGGACGGCCGGGAGCTTCGGGACTAGCTCAGGTGGCGGGTGAAGAACCTGGCTGCGGGCTCGGCCTCGAACTGCGGGACGCCGGTGTGGCCGCCCATGTTGGCGTGCAGCGTCTTCTCCTTGGTGCCGAAGGCGTCGAACAGATCCAGCGCGATCTGCCGGTCGTTGCCCTCGTCGTCCCACTGCAGCAGGACGTGCAGCGGGATGGTGACCTGCCGGGCCTCCTCAAGGATGGTGCGGGGCACGAAGCTCCCGGCGAACAAGACGGCGGCCGAAACGCGGGGCTCGACCACCGCCAGCCGGACGCCGATGGAGATCACGCCGCCCGAGTAACCGACCGGGCCGCCGATCTCGGGCAGGGCGAGGACGGCGTCCATGGTGGCCTGCCATTCCGGGACGGCCTTCTCGACCAGCGGGAGGACGAGCCGGTCGACGATGTCGTCGGAGACCGGTCCGCCGGCCTCCAGCGCACGGCGCAGGTCGGCGCGGGCCTGTTCGACCTCGGGCTCCCGGGGGCGGTCGCCGCTTCCGGGAAGCTCGATGGTGACCGCCGCGAAACCGTCCGCCGCGCAGTGCCGGGCCCGGCCCACCAGCCGGGGCCGCATCCTCTCCAGTCCGCCGGGGTGGCCGATCAGGATCAGCGGGACCGGCGCGGAGGCGGACGCGGACGCGGGCGTCCACAGGATGCCGGGGATCCCGCCGAGGGTGAATTCGCGTTCGAGGACGCCGTCGTCAAGGCGTCGCTCGGAGGTGAACTGCATGGTCGTGCCTTTCGGGAGTGCTCTGAACGGCGCTCCCGGACGACCTATCGTCCGACCGTGGCCCCAGAGGGGAGCACCCATGTCGTTACCAGGTTCACGGGTACCACCTCCTCGTTCTCTTGCACGGCCTCCGGCAAGGTAGCAGCGACCGCCGCAGCCCGCCAACGGGTTTTCCCGCCGGACGCACATGGGCACGCGACGACGCGGCGCTCAGGGGGTGGGCCGCCGCGTCGTCGGGGGGGGGGGTTAGATGAAGGTGCTGAGGGTGGCGGCTATGGCGAAGCCGACCACCGAGAGGATCGTTTCCAGGACCGTCCAGGTCCTGAGGGTGTCGCGGACGGAGAGGTTGAAGTAGCGCGACACGATCCAGAAGCCGCCGTCGTTGACGTGCGAGGCGATGATCGAGCCCGCCGAGATCGCGACGGCGATCAGGGCCAGGTGGGCCTGGGAGTGGTGTTCGCCGTGCAGGAGCGGCCCGACGATCCCTCCCGTGGTGACGATCGCGACGGTCGCGGAGCCCTGGGCGAGGCGCAGACCGCAGCTGATCAGGTAGGCCAGGACGATGATCGGGAGCCCGGCGTCCGCCATGGTGGTGGCGAGGGCCTTGCCGACGCCGGTCGCGGAGATGACCGCGCCGAAGAACGCGCCGCCGCCGACGACCAGCAGGATCATGCCGACCGGACGCAGCGAGCGGGTGGCGAGGTCGGACAGCTCCTTGGCCGGGATGCCGCGCCGGATGCCCAGCAGGTAGCTGGCCAGCAGGACGGCGATGGTGAGCGCGACGGCGGGCGTGCCGAGGAAGGTGAGGACGGGCAGGACGCCGCTGCCCTTCCACCACACGTCGCCGAACGTGGCGAGCAGGATCAGCACCAGCGGGACCAGGATGACCAGGCCGACCAAGGCCAGGGACGGCTCGGGACGCCGGTCGGCGACGGCAGTTTCTTCGCCGGTCTCCCCATCGGCCTCTTCGCGGGCCTCCTCGCCGACCGTGTAGTCCTCCGGGACGGTCGCCTCGACGCGCTTGCCGATCCACGTGCCCCAGGCGACGCCCGCCACCAGGAAGGCGGGGATGCCGCAGATCAGGCCCATGATGATCAGCCAGCCGAGGGACACGCCGAGCAGGCCGGACGCGGCGACCGGGCCGGGGTGCGGCGGCAGGAACGCGTGCGTCATCGACAGGCCGGCGAGCATCGGCAGCGCGTACAGGACGAGCGACCGTCCGCCGCGCCGGGCGGTGATGTAGACCAGCGGCGCCAGGACGAAGATGCCGATGTCGAAGAAGACGGGCACCCCGAAAATGAGCCCGACGAGGCCCATCACCAGGGGCGCGCGCTTCTCGCCGAAGACGTTCAGGAGTTTTCGGGTGAGGACGTCGGCTCCGCCGGACGCCTCCAGGATCGCGCCGAGGATCGTCCCCAACCCGATGATGGGGGCGATGTGCCCGAGGATGCCGCCGAAGCCTGTTTCCAGTAGGGACGTCTTGGAGCTGAGGGCCGTCCCGACGATCTGCGAGACGGGGAGTCCGGCGGCGAGCGCGAGGGCGAGGCCGGACACCAGCAGGGAGATGAACGGTTCGAGCCTGATCTTGATGATGAGCACGAGCAGCAGGGCGATCGCCAGCGCGCACAGCAGGAGCAGGCCGCCCGTGTCGTGGCGGAGCCAATGAACCATGGGGGTGCCTCTCAGGGGGTGGAGGTGGTGTCCCTGCCGCGCCGCAGGGCGTGGCCGGGGAGTGCGCCGGTCGGGCGGCCGCCGTCGAGGACGGGGACGCCGTTGACCAGCACGTGCGTGATGCCTTCGGGGACGGTCCGGGGGGACTCGAAGGTGGCGGTGTCCCGCACGGCGGCGGGGTCGAACAGGACGAGGTCGGCGTGGTATCCGGCGCGGACGAGGCCGCGCTCGCGCAGCCGGAGCCGCCGCGCGGGCCGTCCGGTGAGGTGCGCGACGCACTCTTCGAGGGAGAGGACGCCCAGGTCGCGGACGTAGCGGGCGAGGTAGCGGGGGAACGTCCCGTACGCGCGGGGGTGCGGTTTCGCGCCGGGCGCGAGCGGCAGCAGGCCGTCGCTGCCGCCGGTGTGCGCGGGGTGCCGCATGATCGCCTGGACGTTCTCCTCGTGCCCGACGTGCTGCAGGATCGTGGTGCCGAAGTCGTCGGCGGCGAGCAGGTCGCGGAAGACGTCGAAGGCGGGGCGTCCCGAGGACGCGGCGAGCGCGGCGACGGTGCGCCCGACCGCGCCGGGGACGCGGGAGCCGGAGATCTCGATGGTCTCCCACTCGACCGGGACGCCGTGGCAGCCGTCCGAGCCGTCCTCCTCCATGATCCGCCGGATCCGCTCGGCGGACGCGGGGTCGGCGAGCCGGGCGAGCGCGGCGGCGGGTCCGCCCTCGGCGGCGCGGCTGGGCAGCAGGGCCGCGAGCGTGGTGGATCCGGGCAGGTAGGGATAGGTGTCGAGGGTGATGTCGCAGCCGCCGGCGAGCGCGTCGTCCAGCAGTGCGAGCAGGTCGGCGGCGCGTCCCTTGTTCACGCCGAAGTTCATCGTGGCGTGCGCGAGGTGCAGCGGGCAGCCGGAGCGGCGCGAGATCTCGACCACCTCGGCGTACGCGCCGAGCGCGCCCGCGCCGTACGAGCGGTGGTGCGGCGAGTAGTAGCCACCGAGCCCGGCGACGACCCGGCACAGCTCTACGAGTTCGTCGTCGGTGGCGTACATGCCGGGCACGTAGGTAAGGCCGCTGGACATGCCGACCGCGCCCTCCCGCATCCCGGTCGCGACGAGGTCGCGCTGCCGGTCGAGTTCGGCCGGGGTGGGTTCGCGGGCGTCCCAGCCCATGGCGAGCATCCGGACGCTGCCCTGCGGGACGAGGTAGGCCGCGTTGACCGCGATGCCGCCGTCGAGCCGGTCGAGGTACTCGCCGACGGTCCGCCACGACCAGTCGAAACCGTCCGGGTCGCCGTTCCAGCCCGCGATGGTCTGCCGGACGGTCGCCAGCGTCGCGTCCGACACCGGCGCGTACGACAGGCCGTCCTGCCCGATGACCTCGCACGTCACGCCCTGGGCGACCTTCGCGAGGTGGCCGGGGGCGGCGAGCAGCGCGAGGTCGGAGTGCGCGTGCATGTCGATGAAGCCGGGCGCGAGGACGAGCCCGTCCGCGTCGACGACCCGCGCGGCGGGCGGCGCGGGGGAAGAAGGCGTGGCGATCTCGGCGATGCGCCCCTCGGCGACGCGGACGTGCGCGCGGTACGCGGGGGCCCCGGTGCCGTCGACGACGGTCGCGTCCCGGAAGAGCAGCCCGGACACGTCAGAACCAGGTCCGGACGAGGTCGACCACGACCGGGTCGGCGTCGTCGGCGGACGAGAGCACCGGGATGAGCTGCCACTTGTCCATGGCGGTGCACGGATGCGACAGCCCGAACCGGACGACGTCCCCGACCTCGACGTCCGCGTCGCGGAGGAACGCGTGCTGGTCGGCGAGGGCGCTGACGTGCGCGTTCGCGACCGGCGTCGCGCCGCGTCCGCGCACGAGCTGCGGCACGGGCAGGCCCTCGTCGAACGGCAGGTCGCGCTTGCCGGTGTCCACGAGCGCGAGGCCGCGTTCGGGGCGGGAGACGACGCGTCCCCAGCCGTGCATCGCCGACCGGAACCGCTCCCCCTCGGCGGCGCGGGCCAGGGGCGAGATGCCCCGGTAGAAGCCGTCGTCGTGGATGAGGTACGCGCCGGAGCGCAGGATCACGCGGGCGGACGGCAGCGCGCCCAGCACGTCCACGACCTGGTCGAAGTAGGCGCTGCCGCCCGCCGTCGCGATCGGCGCGTCCACCTCGAAGGAGAGGCGTCCGAACAGGTCGGCGAAGCGGCGCAGGTAGCCGTCCACGATGTCGAGCGAGGCGGCGGACGCGTCGTGCGCGAACGCACCCTCGTACCCGGCGACGCCCGCGAGGCGCAGCGTCGGCGCGGACCGGATCGCGGCGGCGACGGCCTCCGCCTCGCCGAGGGTGCGCGTCCCGGTGCGTCCGTCCGGTCCGCCGAGTTCGACGCAGACGTCCACCGGACGGGACGCTTCGGCGCCGCGCAGCGCGGCGTCCATCAGCTCGACCGTGCGCACCGAGTCGGCCCAGGACAGGAACTCGAACCCGGGGTCGCGGGCGAGCTCGGCGGCGATCCAGGCGAGCCCGGCGGGGTCGAGCAGGGAGTTGGCGAGCATCAGCCGCCGCACGCCGAAGGCGCGGGCGACGCGGAGCTGCGGGAGGTTCGCGAGCGTGATGCCCCAGGCCCCGGCGTCGAGCTGCGCCTTCCAGAGCTGCGGCGCCATCGTCGTCTTGCCGTGCGGCGCGAGTTCGACGCCCGCGTGGGCCGTCCAGCCCGCCATCAGCGCGAGGTTGTGGTCGAGCGCGGCGGCGTCGAGCGTGAGCAGCGGCGTGCCGAGGTCGCCGAGGGCGGGCCGGGCGGCCAGGTGCTCGGCGACCGTGCGGCCGTGCGCCTCCGCCGGGACGGCCTGGAACCGCCAGTCGAGCCGCTCGCCGCGCAGGGCCGCCACCGCTTCGCCGTCGATCATCACCACTCCCGCCTTCGCCGTTGCATCCCTTGCAACACTCATTGCACAATGCGTTGTGCCGGTTGTAGCATCGCGATCATGAGCGGGTCAACGGGGGCCGCGCCGGAACGACGAGCTCGGGGAGCAGCGCGAACATGAAGCGGCAGTCGCCGGTGGCCTGCGTGGGCGAGTCCATGGCCGCGCTCCTGCCGGACCGTCCCGGCCCGCTGGAACACGTCGAGGCCTTCCGGCACACGACCGGCGGCGCGGAGGCGAACGTGGCGCGCGGACTCGCCGCGCTCGGCGTCCCGGCCGCCTGGGTCGGACGCGTCGGAGCCGACGGCTTCGGCCGCCGCGTCCTCGCCGACCTCGCCGCCTCGGGCGTGGACGTCTCCGGCGCCGAGACCGACCCGCACCGCCCGACCGGCCTGTACGTCAAGGAGACCGGGCCGGACGGCAGCGTCCTGCACTACTACCGCGAAGGGTCGGCCGGGTCCGCGCTCTCCCCCGCGCTGCTGGACGCCCCGGTGCTGCGTGACGCGCCCCTCGTCCACCTGTCGGGCATCACGCCGGCGTTGTCGGCGAGCGCGCACGCCCTGGTCGCCGGACTGCTGCGGCAGCGCGTTCCCGGCCGTCTGACCAGCTTCGACCTGAACTACCGTCCGGCGCTCTGGCCGCCGGGCGCCGACCCGGCCGCGACCCTGCGCCCGCTGCTGGACGCCGCCGACATCGTCCTGCTCGGCGCGGACGAGGCCGAGGCCGTCCTCGGCACCGGCGACCCGGCGAAGCTCCGCGCGCTGCTCCCCGGCCCGGACACCATCGTCGTCAAGGACGACCGGCACCGCGCCACCGCCGTCACCCGCTCCCCCGCCGCCCCCGCGCGGGCGGCGGTGGACGTGACCACAACCGTGCCCGCGCTGCGCGTCGAGGTGGTCGAGCCGGTCGGAGCCGGGGACGCCTTCGCCGCCGGGTTCCTGGCCGGTACGCTGCGCGGGCTGGACCCGCGCGGACGGCTGCGGCTCGGCCACCTGGCCGCCGCCGGCGCGCTGGTCGTGCCCGGCGACCACGGGCCGCCGCCCCCGCCCGACCGGATCGCCGCGCTGCTGGCCGCGACGCCCGCGGAGTGGGCGGCCGCCACCATCACTCGGGGGACACGATGAGTCAGAGCCTCGCCCGCGGGCTGGCGCTGCTGCGCGGCCTCGCCGACGGCCCGCGCTCCCTGGACGACCTCGCGGCCGAGCTCGGCGTCCACAAGACGACCGTGCTGCGGCTGCTGCGCGTCCTGGAGGACGACCGGTTCGTGCACCGCGACGGCGACCACCGCTTCCACCTCGGCTCGCGGCTGTTCGAGCTGTCGGGGGCGGCGCTCGACCAGCGCGGCGTGCGGCGCGTCGCCGCCCCGCACCTGGCGCGGCTGAACGACCGCACCGGGCAGACCGTCCACCTCGGCGTGTACGAGGGCGGCGAGGTCGTCTACCTGGACAAGTACGACTCGCGGCACGCCGTCCGGATGTACTCGCGGGTCGGCCTGCCGATGCCGCTGCACGCGACCGCGATCGCCAAGGTGCTGCTCGCCGACCTGCCGGAGGCGCGCCGCCGCGCGGTCGCCGCCGCCATCGAGTACACCCCGTTCACCCCGAACACCCTGACCGGCCCGGACGCGCTGCTCGCCGAGCTCGACCGGGTCGCGGCGCGCGGCTACGCCGTGGACGACGCCGAGCACGAGACGTTCATCCACTGCGTCGCGGCCCCGGTGCGGGACGCGTCCGGACGCGTCGTCGCGGCGGCGTCCGTCTCCGTCCCGGACCTCGCGCCGCTCGCGCCCGAGCACGTCACCGATCTGCTGCCCGACCTGCTGGAGGCGGCGGCGGCCATCTCCGCCGACTTCGGCCACCGCCCCCGGCCGGACCGCTCCGGCGCACACCACCCGGAAACGAAGCATCCGGAAACGAAGGGAAACCAGTACGCATGACCGCCAAGACCGAGGTCCGCTCCGACGGCGCGCCCGCCCCCGCGTGGGTCTTCTCGCAGGGCGTCCGCAAGGGTCCGCTGCTCCAGGTGTCCGGGCAGGGCCCGCAGGACCCGGAGACCGGCGCGTACCTACACCTGGGTGACGTGAAGGCGCAGACGACGCGCGTCCTGGAGAACATCCGCGCGATCCTGGAGGCGGGCGGCGCGTCCGTCGAGGACGTCATGATGTTCCGCGTCTACCTCACCAAGCGCGACGACTTCGCCGCGATGAACGAGGCGTACGGCGAGTTCGTCAAGAAGTACTCGGGCGACACCCCGCTGCCCTGCCGCACCACGGTGTTCGTCGAGCTCCCGCACGAGGACATGCTCGTGGAGATCGACGCCCTCGCCTGCGTCCTCTGAGCACTGCCGCCCGCACGTCCTCCCGCGCTTCAGTGCGGGGAGCGCGGCGGGCCGAAGCGGCCGGTCGCCACCAGCTCCAGCGTGAGCAGCGCGGACGCCGACTCGACGGCCAGCAGGGCGATCAGCACGAGCAGCTGGGCGGCGCCCGCCTGGACCGGGTCCGCGCCGCCCAGCAGGACGCCGACGAACGCGCCGGGCAGCGTGACCAGCCCGACGGTGCGGGTCTGGTCGATCACCGGGACGAGCGCCAGCGCCGCCGCCGGACGGCACACCTCCAGCGCCGCGTCGCGCCGCGCCAGCCCGAGCGCGAGCCCGCCCTCGTACTCGCCGCGCCGCTGCCACAGGTCGTCCAGGCCGCGGCGGCCGGTGAGCGCGGTCGCGGTCATCGCGCCACCGATGAGGATGCCCGCGATCGGGAGCACGGCGACCGGACGCAGCGGAACGAGCCCGGTCGCGAGCAGCAGCACCAGCGCCGGGACGACCCCGGACGCGATGGCGAGCGCCGCCCACCCGGCCGGCCGGACGGAATCCCGGACCGCCGCGAGACGGCGGGCCCGCGCCGACCGCGTCGTCTGCGCTGTCCGTGCCGTCTGTGCCGTCTGCGCGGCCCGCCCGCGGATGCGGCGCGCCGCGGTGAAGCCCGCGATGGTCAGCATCGCGGCGATGAAGCAGCCGGTCAGCGGGCCGCTGCGCAGCACGGCGGCGATGAGCAGCGACACGGCGGACAGCTGCACGACCGCGCGCGCCGCGGCGGTCGCGACGTCGCGCGAGAGGCCGAGTCCGCCCGCCCGGACGAGCAGGACCGCGGCGACGGTCAGCGCGCCGAGGACGAGCCCCAGCAAAGGCCCAACGGACGGTGTTCCGGTCATCGTGCGACGGCAGGTTTCATTTCAACGTATTGTGACCTGATTCCGGCACCGTGGGGTCCGGAACCCCCGCTAACGTGGGGCATGTGGCGGATACGGGGACGAGCGGGCCGACCCGGCGAGTCGCGCTCACGCTGATGGGCGCCGCCGGGCTCGCGGTGCTCGGCGCGGACGATGTTCTGCACGGCCGCGCGCATGCCGCGCGCGTCAGTCAGACGGCCAACGCCGGTCATCCGGGAGCGACGCCCAAGCCTACGCCGACGCCGAAACCCACCCCGGTTCCCACGCCGCGCCCGGCGTCCTGGTCGCAGCAGCGGCTGACCCTCGTCAAGGCCCCGATCCGGGACCTGTTCACCGACGTCAGCCCGCCCGCGCCGCCGAACTCGATCGCGCTGACGATCGACGACGGCCCGCATCCGACCTGGACGCCGCAGGTGCTCGACGTGCTCGCCGAGCACGACGTGCGCGCGACGTTCTTCCAGATCGGCGAGCAGGTCCAGGAGTTCCCGAAGCTGACCCGCCGGGTCGTGGAGGCCGGGCACCAGATCTGCAACCACACCCAGACGCACCCGATCCCGTTCGACCGGCTCAAGGGCAAGCGCCTCAAGAAAGAGGTCATGGAGCCGTACCACCGCGTCGCGGACGTCACGGGCGTCGTCCCGACGCTGTTCCGCGCCCCGGGCGGCGCGTGGTCGAAGGCGAACCTGGAGCTGATCGCCGAGCACGGCATGCTCCCGGTGGACTGGGCCGTCGACCCGAGGGACTGGTCCCGTCCGGGCGTCGGGCACATCCGCCGGACGATGCTGTCGGCGAAGGCCGGCAACGTCCTGCTCTGCCACGACGGCGGCGGCGACCGCTCCCAGACGGTCGCCTCCCTGCGCGCCGTCATCCCCAAGCTCAAACACCGGGGCCTGCACTTCGTCACCCTCTGAGCGGCCTCCCCAAGACACCACGAAGCCCCCGGCCGCGTCTCGCGGCCGGGGGCTCGGCGTTCTACGCCGGCCGTCTCCTCGTCAGCGGGTCAGGAGGGGCGCGGCGGGACGCGCCGGGGTCTCCGGCTCGCCGTGCGACACGTGCGGAAGCCAGCCGAGCCAGCGCGGCACCCACCAGTTGGCGCGGCCCAGCATCGCCATCACGGCGGGCAGCAGGATCACCCGGACGATCGTCGCGTCGATCAGGACGGCGACCGCGAGGCCGACGCCGAGCTGCTTGAAGTCCTGCATGGACAGCGTCCCGAAGATGCCGAACGTGGCGATCATGATGACGGCGGCGCTGGTCACGACGCCCGCGGTGGCGCGCACGCCGTCCGCGACGGCGCGGGTGGTCGGCATGCCCTGGTCGTGCGCCTCGCGGATCCGGGAGACCACGAAGACGTGGTAGTCCATCGACAGCCCGAACAGGACGACGAAGACGAACAGCGGGATCCAGGACTCCAGCGCGCCGACCGGGTGCGTGGCGACCAGCGACGCGCCCCAGCCGTGCTGGAAGACGGCCGCCATGACGCCGTAGGCGGCGCCGACCGACAGCAGGTTCAGCACGATCGCGGTCGCCGCGATCACCGGCGAGCGGAAGAACACCAGCATCAGCAGGAACGTCACGCCCATCACGAACAGGAACACCGGCAGGATGCTGGTCCGGAGCCGTCCGTTGAAGTCCTCGGAGAAGGCGAGGTGGCCGGTGACCTCGGCCTGGCCGACCTTCGCGACGGTGTGCGGGACGACCTGCCCGCGCAGCGTCTTCAGCGCGTGCAGGGAGGTCTCGTCCGTGCCGTTCCCGGCGAGCGGGACCTCGATCTGCGCCACGTGCGCGCCGTGCGTCCGGACGTTGATCGGGTTGTTCATCTCGCCGGTCGCGAGCGCCTCCTTCTTCAGCGCCGCGATCGCCTGCCTCACCGGCGCGGCGTTGATGTCGTCCGCCTTGACGACCACGACCGCGGGGCCGGGGCTGCCGGGGAACGCCTTGTTGATGGCCGTGTAGGTCTTCGCGATCGGCTCGCTCTGCGGCATCTGCTGGTTGAGGTCGAGCTTCTGCGTCTTCAGGCCGAGCGCGGGCGCGGCGAGGACGAGCAGCACGCCGGTCGCGAGGACGGCGGCGACGCCGGGCCGGGCGAGGACGGGACGCAGCAGCGCGCCGACGATCCGCCCGCCCTGCCGCGCCGGAACCTGGCCGTGGACCTGGCCATGGGCCTGGCCGGCGGCCTGGCCCTTCGCGCGGCGGCCGCGGCGCGGGGTCCGGTTGAGGAACGGGACGCGGCCGAGCTCGACCTTGTCGCCGA
The DNA here is from genome assembly GCF_040675125.1 of Spirillospora sp. NPDC049652. Taxonomy (NCBI): domain Bacteria; kingdom Bacillati; phylum Actinomycetota; class Actinomycetes; order Streptosporangiales; family Thermomonosporaceae; genus Spirillospora; species Spirillospora sp. NPDC049652. The sequence continues at coordinate 15,716 of NZ_JBFAOF010000056.1, forward strand.
GCAGGGACAGCAGCGCGGGCAGGACGGTCACCGAGCCGAGCATCGCGACGCAGACGACCAGGATCGTGGCGAGCGCGAACCCCTCGAAGATCCCCATCCCGGTGATGAACATCCCGGCCATCGCCACCATGACGGTCAGGCCGGACACCAGCACCGACCGTCCGGAGGTGGCGGCGGCGATCCGCAGCGCGGCCTCGCGGTCCCGGCCGAGCGTCCGCTCCTGGCGCTCGCGCTGCAGGTAGAACAGGCAGTAGTCGACGCCGACGGCGAGGCCCATGAGCAGCATCACCGAGTTGGTCGAGTCGTCCACGTGCATGACGTGGCTGATCGCGCCCATCAGGCCGAGCGAGGCGAGGAACGCGGTGAAGGCGAGCGCGACCGGAAGCAGCGCGGCGAGCAGCGCCCCGAACGCGACCAGCAGGATGCCGAGGGCGAGGGGCAGCGCGGTGATCTCGGCGCGCTTGAAGTCGTTGCCGACCGCGTTGTCGAACCACTTGCCGGCGCTCGTGCCGCCGAACTGCCCGATCGTGACGTCGGGGTTCGCCTTCTGCGCGGCGGCCGTCACGTCCAGGATCGGCTGGACGTGCTCGTCGGCCTTCTCCGGGTCGCCGGCGATGTCGAACACGACCAGCCGGTCCCGCGCGTCCTTGCCGACCAGTGTCGGCTTCATGTTCGTGACCTGCCCGGACGCCTGCATCCGCGACCGCACGTCCGCCACGGCCCTGGTCAGCGCGCCGGCGTCGCCCGAGTGCAGCAGCACCATCTCGGTCGACGGGTCGTCGATCTTCGCGTCGTAGATGATCTTCTCGGCGCGGGCCGACGACCCGACGCCCTGCTCGTACGGCTTCAGCTTCTCGGTGCCGGACATCCCGCCGAGCACCGAGGTCAGCACGACGAAAGCGAGCCATCCGACGATGGCGACGGTGCGGTGGCGGGCACTCCAGTGGCCCAGCCGCTCCGCGAGGTTCCTCTTCATGGTGGTCCCTGATGCTCGGTGGGGGGTACACCACGAACGCTATGAACTGGCCGTTTGCTGGAGAATGGCGCTACGTGCCGATCTGGGGTGTACCTGGGTACACCCCCCGCTTCGGGTTCCCGGCACACTGCGCGCACCGTCCCGTCCCCGAAGAATGAGTGGCAGACGGCAGGAATGAGGAGGATCCGGTGAACGGTGAAGTCGGTCTGAGGGACGGCGGCGCGAGCGTGCGGAACGGCGGCGCGGGCGGCGTCGGGCAGTACCTGGTGGCCCCCCTGCGGGGCGTGCGGCTCTGGCTGCTGGGCTTCCCTCTGCTGTTCGCCTCCCTGGCGGTGATGATCTCCCTCTCCCTGGTGGGCGCGGGCGTGGGCATCTTCCTGGTGCCGCCCGCGGTCATGATGCTGCGCGGCCTGCTCGACCTCTACCGCCGCCGGGTGTCCGACTGGACGGGCCGGACCGTCGAGCGGCCCTACCTGCCCGTCCCCGAGGACGCCACCGCCTTCCAGCGCTTCGCCGCGCTCATGCAGGACCCGGCGACCTGGCGCGACATGGCGTTCCTGCTGATCGACCCCGTCGTCGCCATGTGCACCGCGTTCCTGTCCTTCCTGCTCGTCCTGTACGGGATCTACGGCTGGCTGCTGGCGGCGTTCCTCGGCCGGATCATCAAGGAGCACGGCGGGAACGACTGGTACACCTTCATCCCGATGCAGGGCAGCTTCTCCGACCACCCGGTCAACGCGGGGCTGATCGCGGCGCTCGGCACCGTCTACGGCCTCCTCGGCCTGTACTTCGGCCCGCGCCTGATGGACGTGTACGGCCGCTGGACGCAGTCGCTGCTCGGCCCGACCGAGAAGTCCCGGCTCGCGCTGCGCGTCCGGCACCTCGCCGAGACCCGCGCGGACGCCGTGGACACCTCGGCCCGCGAGCTGCGCCGCATCGAGCGCGACCTGCTCGACGGCGCGCAGGCCCG
>NZ_JBFAOF010000057.1:0-17617 GCF_040675125.1 Spirillospora sp. NPDC049652
CCAGCGGCTCGCCCGCAAGCGGCGGGATCTCCGGGCCCCGATGCCGATGCGCGGTCCCGGCGGCCGATGAGGTGTAGGAAGCGCCGTTGCGCTGCTTGTTGCGGCGGGCGCGTTGCTTGGGTCCGCGGCTCTTGGCCACTTGCGTCCTCTCCACTGCGCACGGCCCCATGACCCGCACGCTTCAGAGCGGGAAGCGCACGACAAAAACCCCTGTCCGGGGAGTCGCGTTGATGAACTCAGCCCACCCCGCCGGGGTGCGGTTCACTGCGCCATGGTCCCGGACGGTCATGGGCCGCCGAGAGGGCTTGGGCCGACGCGACGACGGCCTGAGCCGACTCTACACACCGTCCACCCCGACGAGAACCCGGCGGCCGCCACCGCGCCTGGGCGACGTCGGTGGGCGTCCACGAGACGTTCTACTGCGCCTCGCGCCTTCCCCTGTCGGTGTTCCAGTTCGAGCATCCCGAGCCGTCTGACCAGCGGTGACCACCTGATGCTCCAGGCGCGCCGGACACTCGAACCCGGCGCCGCCGCCACTCAATCCCGATCCTCAACCATCCCGCGCCGATATCCCACGACCCCGGCGACCGCCCCTACCAGCGAGATGACTGATGCGCGGCACCATGAGCACGCGCATACCCAGCGGCCCGCACCCCGCGGACGGGCTGGCCGTGACGCGTTCCCCTGAAGCGCCCCCGCGCAGGCGAGTGCGGGTGACGCTGACGCGAATCGCGCGGACCGTCGGCGTGGACCGCGCGGCCGTCGTCCACTGGTGCGCTGGGTTCTGAGTGCCCGCCGCAGATCACGATCACCGGGGCGACGACCGCACTCCACGGCTCGTCGCGGACGTCCGCTATGCCAGGGAGCAGCGGCCGTCCGCGCCTGCTCGCTGCACGACAGGTCGCATCGGACTCGCCGGGCGCCGAGGTGGGGTTGCCGTTGTGTGTCGTGAGGCGTTGGTCCGGGCTGTCCGTCGTGGGGGTGCGTGCCTGGTGCCTTGCCGCCCTTGGCCTGGTCTCCGCGGTCGGTGACCGCTCACGACCGCGGGGACTTTGGGGTTGGGGGCCTGCCACCGCCGGTGGACGCGGTGGCAGGTTCGTCGCGCTGGTATCGGTGGCTTAGTCGCCGGGGTCGATGGTGCCCTCGTCGTGCCAGCCGCCGTAGCCGTCACCGCCCAAGTTCTTGTAGGCGCGGAAGATGTCCTTGCCCTGAATGCCGATGTAGTCGGACAGTCCTTCGCCGCCAATGATGTCGGCGAGGGCGACTTTATCCCAAGCGACACCGATTCCTGCGGCGGTCTGTCCATAGTAGATCCAGCCACCAGAGCTAAGAGTGCCGCAGCTGTTGATCCAGGATTTCATCCTGCCGTCGCGATCGAGGAGATTGAAGTCGGCGCAGCCGTCGCCGTTCATGTCCGCCAGCCGCACGAAGGAGCCAAGCCCAGGCCCGGACCCGATTGATGGGCCTATCGCTCCGCTCAGGATCCATCGGTTGTTCCAGTCACCCCCGGCATTGGTGTAGGTGTCCATCTCGCCGTTGTCTTTGATGATGTTGTAGTCTGTCAGGCCGTCCGCGTTCATGTCGGCGAACCGCACAAATTTGGGGTCGGGAGTCGCCCCGGACGCGACCGCCGGCACTCGCTGCCACCCGCCGTTCCCGTCACCGCCCTTGTTCAGGTCGGCGTCCACCGAATTGTCCGGGTTGATGCGCAGGTAGTCGGCCCGGCCGTCCCCGTCGAAGTCGGCGAACCGCACCCGGTTCGGATCAGCGGACGCCGTGCTATCAGGGCCGTGGATCCGTCCGCGGTACTCCCAATCGCCTCCACTCCCGCCTCCGTCGCTGCTGGTATCCCTGGGGTTGATGTAGGCGTTCACCGAACCGTCCGATTCGACGGTCAGGTAGTCGGCGTAACCGTCACCATTGAGGTCCGCCCATCGGCTCCGGCCCGACCCGGCCTCCGTACCCGCATGGTTGCCCTTCCCCAATCCGCCGTCCGAGGGCCTGCCTCTGTACACCGCGCGTGCGATGGAGCTCGGCGGCCAGTTGAACGGGTCGCTGCCGACGTATCCGGTGTTGTTGGCGCGATAGACAACTCCGGCGATCTCGGGAATCCAGACCCCTCCAGCTTCGCAGTAGTCGGCCCAGCGGCAGGTATTGGTGGCACTCTTGAAGCCGTGCGCGCCCTGATCACCCGAGAGCGCAAGAAGGGGAACGAGAAAGTCGTGGCGGGATTTGCATCTGGTGATCGCGCTCGCATACACATTGCCGCCAGCGTTGAACATCCTCACGCTCTGGACGCAGTCCTCCCACGGTTCGCCGAAGGCGAGCACGTCGGCGGACGCAGCTGTCCCCGACATGATCACCGCCGCCAGCGCACCAGACAGGACGCCCCCCGCCTTCCAGAAACCCCTCATGTCGCCCTCTCCCTCGTAGCCGTTCCTTCGGCTTCCGGGACGGCGCACCCGCAGCGTGGACAGGGAGCGGACGCTTCTGCCCTCCGCGTGAGAGCACCACACCGCCCGGCGGCCCGCACTACTTATGACCTGCAAGGTATTCGGGTCAGACCTGGGCCCGGCATGCGCACCGTGCGGACTTTATTGATCATGCGTGCGGGAACACCGAAAAGCACGGCAAAGAGACCCGACAAGGGCGGGATCTGCCTGAAACGCGCCGATCCTGACGCTCGATGCACCGCCGGACTCAGCGTGCAGGTGTTCGCTCGCGACGGCGACATCCATCCAGGACGACCTGGCCGTCACCTTCGTGGCCGCGCGCAGTGGCCGCGCCGTGATCTGGAGCGAGAGAGGCGGATCGCTGGCGGTGGACGACCGAACTGTGCTGGACTTGGCCGCCAGCGCACGCCAGCCGGGCGTCTTCGACCGCTACCTGCACGGCACCGGGCCCCAGAGCGCCGTCGGTCTACCAGCGCGCCGCCAGGATGACGACCAGGAGAACGGGGGGGCAGGTGCGGTGACCGGTTCCGTCCCTCCGCACGGCGGGTTGCCGGCCCTGCTCGACATCGCCGCTCAGGTCCTGGAACGAGCGGGCGAGTTGCCGCCCCTGGTCGTGGGGTGCACTCCCGGGGAGCGGTTTCTGCCGCCGGTCACACTCACCCCTGACTCGCAGCTGTCGGCTGATGAGCAGCGTGCCTTGCCCGGCGCGGTGGCCGCCCGGTGGGGCTGGCCGCTGCGCCGCCTGCACCAGATGCCGGGAGACGACGGCCGCGCCACCACCGGCACCGTCTCCGGGGTGAAGGTCGAGGCGCTGGCGATGCCGAGGACGTCGCCGGTCCGGCGGCACCGGACCCGTGCCGTCCCGCCGGCGGGGCCTCGGTCACCACCGCCCAGCACGCCGCGCTGCTGCGCGGCCTGGTCGACTGGGCCGCCGCTCTGCCGTGCGGCGTCCTCGCGCTGCGGGTCTATGAGGACCTCGAGCCGGGTGTCCTGGCCGCCGGGCTGGTGGTCGCCGGGGGCCGCTGGCCGCGATGACGCGGCCAGCGGATTGCTGGGGTTCGCTGCTAGTTGGTGCGGCGGTTGGGCAGGTGGGGGCCGACCCAGCCGATGTAGATGATCCCTGCCCCGGCGAGGTCTTCCAGGTAGTGCAGGCGTGGCGCGGGCGGTTTGCCGGAGCCCAGGCGGATGTGGGCGCCGAAGAACGCCATGCCGCTGGGGTCGGTCTCGGGCCGGACGGGGAAGGTGCGGCAGCTGCGTAGGCGCTCGTCGGCCTGGACGGTGTCGTGCTCGCCGGTGGCGATGAGGGAGGCGCTGATGAGCGTGCCGGGCGCACCCGACCGTGTCCAGGTCCGCAGGTCCGCGACAGGGTGGCCGTCGTGGTGCGCGCGAACGTAGTGGTGCAGGGTGGCCAGTGCGTCCCAGGTTTTGCGTCGCCAGGCCGCCGAGTGCGGGTAGCCGTCCAGTTCCGCCGCGGCCGACAGGTCGACCGAGGTCATCTCCAGCAGGTCGAAACGGCGCGCGGCCAGCTCCAGCAGAGCCGGGAACGTGGCGGGTAGCGGGTCCTGTCCCAGCCCGGTCAGGCCGGCGGCACCGTTCGGGGCGGTGGCGCTGCCGCTGGGACCGGGGGAGACCTCGACGGCCGGGCGGAGTGGCATGCCGGGGGAGCGCAGCAGGGCCTGGCCGCGCTCACGGATCAGGGCGTCGCGTTCGGCGCCGGCCTGGTCGGCACGGGCGGTCGCCTCGTCGAGTTCGTGGTGGGTGAGGTCCAGTTGCCGGTCAGGGAGTCGGCGAGTTCCCGGTACCGGTCGCGGTCGGCCACCACCAGGGCGGCGTGCTCCTCGGCGCGTTGGGCGCGCTGTCGTGCACTGGTCAGTTGCTGCTCCAGTGCGTTCAGCCGCCGGTGGTGCGCCTGGGCGGCCTGTTCTGCCTGCTGGCGTGTGTCGGCCAGTTCGGCTTCCAGCAGGCGGGTGCGTTCGAGGAGCTCGGCAATCGGGGTGTCGGCGCGGGGGACCGGCAAGCTCGTGCCCGGCTCCAGCAGCGCGGCCGCGGCGGTGACCAGTTCCGGCGGGTCCTGGCGGGCGCGGGCTGCCAGCAGCCGGTCGATCAGCCCCCCGAGCACGGTGGACCGCGCCAGCTGCGCGCCGGTGAAGGTCTGATCGCTGAACCCGCAGTCGGCGGGTGCGAACCACCGGCCGCCCTGAGCCGGAACGGCCCTGGCGGCGGGCAGGTGCTGATTGAGCAGGGCCAGGAAGGGAGGGTCGGCGACCAGCAGGGTCGCCAGTCCCGGCCACAGGCTCAGAGCGGTGTCGTACAGCCGGTCCACCACCCTCTGCGTCACCACCAGCACACCTTGGTCACGGTGCGGGCTGGTGAGCCGCGCCGCGACACGGGCCGCGGTGTCGGTGTCGTCGCCGGTGAGGATGGTGACGATTTGCGGATCGGCCAGGCGGGCGCCCGGAATGTCCTCATCCTGTTGGGCGAACCGGGGCGTGCCGAGCAGTCCCAGGAACACGGCGGGCGGGGCGACCTCGCCGCTCCACCGCTGGGGGCGTCGGTGACCAGCGCCCAAGCGCAGCCGAGTTTCTCGCCCTGCCAGCCCAGATGCGGGCGCGGCACCTCTTGCAGGATCAGTCCCGCCCGCACCGGGCCGATACCGGGGTGCGTCCAGCTCGCCGCGGTCCCCGCCACGGCGACCGGCACCGGCGGCCGCGGCGGCCCGTCGGGATGCGGCACGGTACCGGCGGCCATCTCCCACCCCTCCAGCCGCGCGGTCCGTTCCTCGGCGCGCTGACTGACATGGGCGGCCAGCCGTCGCACCGCGTTGGCCTGGACGGCACCGGCATACCCGCACATCCATACCCGCTGCCGTGCCCCGGCGCCGGGAGCCAGGCAGGCCACGCCGGCGGGCGCCGGTTCGGGCTCTGAAGTCCTGGGGGCTGGCGCAGCCCGCTCGACCGGTTGCGCGGACGGTGCTCGCTGAACTGCCATGGGTCCACCCTCGCCTACCGTCGCCTCGGTGTCCGGGATCTGGCTCCAATGCCCCTGCATCGCGGCCGCCGGGCGCGCACGCCGCTCACCGGTCGGACGCCGACTCCGCCCCCTCGAGCCACGCAAGCGTGCTTGCGTGGCTCGGGACGACGCAAGCACGCTTGCGGCGCATCCAGGCGACGCTAGTGCACTTGCGTCGTCCCGACCGACGCAAGTGCACTTGCATCGGTTGTCCGGCAGGCCGGGCGGAGGTTGACCCGGAGGGGGCCAGGAACACGGCGGGCGGAAGCTCGGGGCTCCACCGCTGGGGGCGTCGGTGACCACCGCCCAGGCGCAGGCGGGGCAAGGAGTGCGACCGGCGGCGCGCGGAGACACCGCACAGCGTAACCGGCTGGGGAGCCGAGCCCTGGGAAGACGGCCGGCTGAGGGCGACGGCTGGACGTGCACGCCGTTCACCGCGCATCGACCAGGCCCTCGACGCCGGCGGCGTCGACGGGCTGCGGATGCAGGGTCAGCGGTGCCGGGCCGTCGAAGGGGGCCAGGGCGTCGACCAGTTCGCGGATCAGGCGGGGTGTTCCCGGGTTTGGTTGGTGGCCGGGGTTGGGGAACACCTCCAGGCCGACCGACACCAGCGCCGCGTCCGGGCCGTCGAGGACGCCGGTGATGGTGGTGCGCCACGTCGCCTCGGGGTCGTCCTGGCGTAGTTGGAGGCGGATCGCGCGTTCAGAGCCGTCATCGTGGTAGAGCGTCTGGGTGGTCAGCACCGATGTGTCGTAGAGCGCTGCGGGCCGGAGGTGAGGCCCACGGGCCCGAACTTGGTCTGCAGCCAGGCGGAGCTGACGCGGCGGACGGTCAGGACGGTGCGGTGCGCGAGCGGAGTGCCGCCGTGGTCGGCCATGTTCGTCTCCTTCGAAAAGGGGGCTGGTGGAGGCCGGGCGGTGCAGGCGGACGCGGGACCGGCCGCTGGACGGGCCGGGCGGGGGACGTGCGAGGCGAGCGTCTTCACAACGCGCCCACATCCAGCAGGAATTGCCGCTACAAGCAGGTCATTTCACTGCAACATAGATCATTCTAGGTGATTTCCGAAACAATTGTCATGGCTCGGCGTAGCTCATCGGGATAGGATCCACCGCCGACGGCAACCGACCCTTTCGCAGCCGAGTGGGACACCGGGCAGAGCGCCCGCCTCCCGATTTCAGGAGCGCCTTCAGAGCGCAGAGCAGCATGACGGGGAAGGGAGGATGAGGGCTGGTGTGGGACCCGAGGCTGCCGCGGCGGCCCACCGGTCACCTTCCGTCGCCGTGATCGCCGCGGCGCACAATACTGGCCGGGACATGCCGGTAAAGACGGCATCGGTCCGGGTCGCCGATAACGTCTCTGCCCGAATCCGCCGACACAGATCTCTCTCGCGAAGCGGAACGCGCGCGACATGACGACCGGCGATGCGGTCATCCGCCCCGGGCGCTCTTGCTCTGGAGGTCGCTGTGATCATCCGCGATAACGGTTACACCACCGGGCCCTGGCCGATCGAGAGCGTCGGTCCGGGCGCGGCCGTTCTCGGGTCGGTGACGTTCGGCGTTACCGGCGAGGGGATTCGAGCGCTGGCCGGTGCCCGGCCGGATCGGGCGGTGATCGCCGGCTGCCGGGATTGGCTGTTTCGCGGTGCGACCCAAATCCCGGTCACTACGATCTTCGACGGACGAGCTGTGCAGGCGGATCCACGCCGTCATCGGCCTGGATCCGCGCGTTCAGCGCCTGAACCTGCCGCATCGAAGACGACGAGGCGCGATGCCGCTGCTGACGCGGTTCCCCACTCCTGCCATCAGCGATCCCAGCGTGCTGCATGACCGGGTCGCCGGTGTGATCTGACCTCACCGCCTGCGTGGCCCCGCGGCAGGACAGCCTGTGGCCGGGCAGGTCTCCCTGGTTCGGGTGGGAGCGGTGGATCTGCTCGGGGTGCGCTACAGCAGCGGGGTGGTAGTGGAGACCCAGCCCGCTGCGGACACCCTGGTGGTCTGGGTGCCGCGCGCCCCCATGACCGTGGAGTGGTGCCAGGCCGACCGCACCGCCGTCCTCACCGGGCCCGATCGTGGCGTCGCACCTGGAGGCGATGCGGTGGCGGCCTCCTGACACGGGATGCCTGGTCGTCGCGACCAGCCTGACCCGGCTCACCACATACCTGACGCAGCACGCCGGCCCCGGCACGGAAGGTTGCGGTTCCTGTCCGCCGCCGACCAGGCCAATCAGCCGGACGCCGCTGTTCCCGGCGCGTTGGTGGAACACGCATGCGACCATGCGCGCCGCGTCCTGGACGAGGCCTCCCACGAGGGAGCGGTGCATCCGATGGCGGCCGGCGCTTTGGAGGAGTCTCTGCTCACCGCGTTGCTGCTCGGGCTTCCGCACACTGCCTCGCAGGTGCTGGGCCGGCCGCAGCGCCTCGGGTGCGGCACCACCTGGCGACTCGCATCGAGGATTGGGTGCGGGCCCACCATCGCGAACCGGTCGACGTCAATGACATGGCCACCGCAGCGGGTGTGGGCCTCCAGCAGCTTCGGGTGATCTGCCGGGATGAGTGGGGCCTCACCCCGCTGCAGTATCTACGCGGCGTTCGCCTCGACTCCGCCCGAGAGCTTCTTCGCGCCGCAGAGGAGCGGCCGGGAGTCATCGCGGCCGTCGCTGTGGAGGTCGGTTATCGGCACCTCGGGCGCTTCGCGGGCGACTACCGGAAACGGTTCGGTGAATATCCCAGGCAGACTCTGGCCCGACCTCCATCGTGACGCGCCCGAGGGTCCGCCCGCCCGGCTGCAGACGTGCGCCACCTCGAACACCGAGGGCACCGACCCGGCGACCCATTGAAAGTGTCGGAATGGACCGGCACGATCGCCCCACTGCGTGATCACCGACTCTGGACCGGAGGTCCCTCATGCCCGCGCTCGACGACTCCGCCACCTGGAAGCCCTTGCTGGAGGTCACGCAGGCGATGAACGCCGTCGAGTGGTGGCCCCGGCGCCGCTCCAAGCGGCCCCGCCGGTAGGTTCTCGGAGATCTCGCGGCCAGCACGTCCCCGAGCCGTGCCCCGACTGACTGTCCCGGTAGGCGAAGTGCGGCCCGTCGGCCCTCGGCGGGGCCAATCAGCCGACGGCCGACGCCGGATGTGAGACGACGCGGCGGCGCGGAACGTTAGGAGGTGCCGCCCAGTGGGTCGGCGGCCAACTCCTGGAGCCGGCGGGCGACCGGGTGCTGCAGGCTGGGATCGATGGCTCGAGCGAGCGCGACCAGCTGCTCCGGTGGGAGCAGTGCGGCCTGGCGGGTGGGCTCGCGCAGCCACATCCTCACCCGCCCATGGCCGGGGACTTCCACGACCAGGCGCGGCAGCGGGCGAGTCGTCATTCCTGGTGCGACGCTCTCGGCGCGCACTTGCGCTCGTGCGAGGTCGTAGCGTTTGCGGCCGGTCAGCGAGCGGCGGATGAGGACCCGGCCGTCGAGCCAGAACGCTTGCCCCAGACGCCAGCCCAAGCTCACCGCGAGGCCAGAGAGGCTCACCGCGACGAACCCCAACGCGAGGACGCCGACGATCTGCATTCCCTGGCCCCACCTGATGAACATGCCACCGATGAAGGTGAGGAACAGCTCGGCGAGCAAGAGGAGGGGGATGACACAGCCGAGCTGCACGATCCACATCGCTCGCGGCCATCCCACACTCAACCGGATCATCGGCATCTCCTCGACTGGCTGGCGACCGTGATCCTTCGACGGCACCGGGGAACGAGCGGTTGCATCGGCTCGGGGGAGCGGGCAGGCGCTGCCATACCGGGTCCGGGCGCAAGAGGGGGAGCGCCCCGCCTCGGCACGCACCGAGCCGGGTCACACAGCACATCGACCGGGCCGTGGACGCCGGCGGCGTCGACAGGCGGTGGTTCCGAGGTGCAGAGGCAGGAAGGCCCTGAGGTGGAGGCGCGGGTGCTGCTTTGGCGTCGGGATGTCGTAGATCATCGAAGCAGGCCGGGGGCAGGCGGATCTCACCGCGGCCGGGCCACAATCGCTGAGGTGTGATCCGCGCCTGGTGCATATCGCCACCAGACCAGTGATCTGGCGTGCTCGATCCGGTTGAGAGGCTGGTCAATGAGCATATTGCGCCAGCCTGGGCGGTGGCGTTGTGTGCGGCGGAGACCTCCTGGCCGCTTGCGCGGCATCGGCGCCTTTTTTCATCCATGTGACAGTGGTCGTCACCCGGCACGGTAGTGGAGGCGGTGTCAGCGGGACGGCGGCCGGCGCGGTGAGAGCGGCGGCGGGGGCGAGCTGGGGGCGACGGTGAAGTCCGACACCTGCTGTTCCAGCCCGGCCGCCGCCGGGCACGCTCAGCCGGCGAGCACAGCGCGGACCGGGTCGAACAGGACTTGCGCTTGAAGGCGGGTGTCCTCGGGAAGGTCGGGGGTCCCGGCGACCTCGGCCTCGGTCATCCACCGCACCCGCGTCTCCGGCTCCTGCACGTCCTCGACCCACACCGCGCAAAAGACATGGTCCTGGTGGACATGCGGGGCCGGGGTGTGGTTGTCGGGCGAGGCCTCCATGCCCACGATCATCCAGGGACCGGGCACCAGCGTGTGCGGGAACCCGGCGGGGAGCTCCACCGACGGCCCCGGCAGCAGCCGGACCCGGCAACCGCCCTCCTCGACGACCTCGCGGACAGCGGCCTGGTCCAGTGTCTCGCAGTCCTCCCGATGCCCCCCGAACACCAGCCAGCCCCCGAACCGGGCGTGCCACGCGACACCCAACAGCAACCCCCGCGGGTCCTGTTTGAACGTGAACACGGTGACGGTCTGCTCCACCACCCGCCCGGCCACCGAACCTGTTCCCTCGCCCATGGAAGAACCCCTCGCGTCCCGCACCGGATGTGAGTTCCCGAGCTTGCCGCAAGGTCGGCCACCGCCGCCGCCTGTTGGCGTGTCTGCTGACTGCTCCCACGTCCCGGAGGCGTGCCGCAGTTCGGGGACGGCGCGCGGTGCCGACCCCGCCTCGACCGCGATCTGCCTTCGAGAGTTTCCTCGACCTCTGTGGGGGAGCTCAGGGCGTCGGCGTGGCCAGCGGACGGGAAGTAAGGCCGTGGTGCCTGCTTGATTCGCGTCCAAGACCCGGGCGTTCTGGGTATCGCGCCACGCGGCTGGCCCCTGTCCCCAGCCGGTCGAGTCGTGCGTCTCAGGCTTGCCCGGCGGGAGCCGGCAGCAGGGCGATCTCGCGGGCGAAGTAGGTCGGCAGCCGCTCGGCACCGTCGTGGAGTGCGACGAGCGCGCGGTCGGGGCGTCAAGACAGTGTGAAGGTCAGGTTCGGGCGCTGCGGGTTGGTGATGGTCTGCCGGTCGTGGTCGATCCGCATGCGGAAGGTTTCGGGGCCGGGACGTCCTGCGTGGTCCCAGGTGTCCCAGGCGGTTTCGATGTCGTCCCACAGCCTCCGGGGCCCGGTTTGGCGGACGGTGTGTCCGCCGTCGCCCGTGGCGGTGAGGGTCGCGGCCGGGCCGGTGGTGACGTCCAGCAGGTGCCGCACGTCCTGGCCATCGGCGGCGGGGTGGATGGCGAGCTGGGTGTTCGGAGCAGCGAGCTGAGCGAGGAATCTGCCGAAGAACCCGGTGGGAGTGGCCTCGTCCAGGCGAGTGGGGGCGTGGCGGGCGTCTCGTTCCGGTGAACCGGCGGTGAGGTGCGCCCAGTGCGCGGGGTTCCCGGGGACGGGCCGTTCGTGGAGGCGGGCGGCCATGAACGAGATCGTGCCGGGCAGCAGCGGCCCTTCTGCCGCATGCGGGCCGGTGACGGTGAGCAGGACGCGCGCGTACCCGTACAGCCAACCGGACAGGGTGGTGAGGATCTTCCCGCCCGGCGTGGTCTGCGCGAGCCACGCGGGAGGGACGTGGCGGACCGAGCTGGCGGCGACGATCCGGTCGAACGGGGCTGAGGGCCAGTATCCCCACAGTCCGTCGGCGACCGCCAGATCGAGGGAGTACCCGCATTGGTAGAGGGCGTCGGCGGCCTGCTCGAGCCGATCCGGTCGACCTCCAGGGAGGTCACTTCGCCGGTGGTGGTGAGGCGTTCGCAGGCCAGTGCGGTGGAGTAGCCGGTGCCGGTGCCGATCTCCAGCACGTTATGGCCGTCGGCGAGGTCAGCGTCGGTCCACATCTGCACGACCAGCGACGGCAGCGTGGAGGAGGAGGTTGGTGCGCCGCCGCGGCGGGGGACCGGGTGGGTCCAGTCGGGTTCGTCGCCGTCGAATTGTGTGATCAGCGTGGTGTGGCTGTAGACGGTCTCCAGCCACCGCTTGGGGGCGGCCCGGAAGGTGACCGGCTCCCACACGGTCAGCCCGTCCACGCGGCCGGATGGAGAGAAGTAGCCGGGAACGAACCGGTGCCGCGGGACGGCCTCGACCGCGCGGCGCCAAGCGGGGTCGTCCAGCAGCCCATGGCCGGTGAGGTGTCCTCGGCGTCGTCGACCGACCCGAGCATCCGGTAGCAGTACGCGAACAGCTCCGTCCGGAACGGCTCGATCCGGCGATCGAAGCCTTCCTCCCCTGACATTCCCGCCACGCCCCTTCCACACCGCCGCCGCGACCTTCGTTGGGGCCGGGCAGATCACCTTACGGTTTGCGGGGCGCCCGTGAACGCGGACCGCTCAGGCGGTGGCGGTGGCGAGGATAGTGTCCAGGACGCCGGGGAAGCGCGCTTCGAGCTCGTCGCGTCGGAGCGTCATGTAGCGGGCCTTTCCTTCCGCGCGGGTCACGGTGAGGCCCGCCTCCCGCAGGACGCGCCAGTGGTTGGAGAGCGTGGAACGGGGGACGTCCAGGTCATCCGGGCTGCAGGCGACCTCGCCGCCGGCCGCCAGCCGCCGCACGAGTTCCAGCCGGACGGGGTCGGCGAGCGCGTGCAGCACGGCGACCAGTTCCAGGTTCGTCGTCGTGGGCCGGGCCGGCGTCCGCATTCCGCTCTCCTCGCTCTCACCGGGTTGACAGGGTCCGCTCGGCACAGCATACGATCATTTTCTCGTTTCGGAAATGTCGAAATGATTAAGGAGATCTCATGGCGGTCCGCACCACCTACGCACGCGTCTACGTCGACAGCCTCGACACCGCGCTGCCCACCTTCGAGGCGCTCACGTCCACGAGGCCGAACCTCCGCTTCCCCTACCGGGACGTGGAGCTGGCGAGCATCGGCGGCTACCTGCTGGTCGCGGGGACCCCGGAGGCGTTGGCCCCCTACCGCAACGTCCAGGCCACGACGATCGTGGACAACCTGGACGACGTCCTCGCCCTTGTCGAGCGCGTGGGAGGCGACATCCTCGACGGTCCCAACGACGTCCCTACCGGACGCAACCTCACGGTCCGCCACCCCGGCGGCGCCGTCATCGAGTACGTCGAGTTCGAGACCACCAAGGTCGAGGCCCAAGCGGCCCGATAGCGCCGCCCGACACCGGCAACCCGACCCCAACCGACAGGCCGCCTCGCGCTACAGCGTCCCTTCGGACAGCGCCCCGGTCGCGCAGCCCGGCTAGTCCGTCAGGTGCAAGTCTTGGACGGGTACCTCCACGCGCTGGTCGTGCTTGTCGATCGAGCTAGCGGTCGATATCCACCAGCCACCAGTAGCGGACCTACACCAGGTAGAACCTTCGCGGCCCCGTGCCTTGGAATTCGGACTGTGGCAGGAGCCATTCGCGGCGGGTGTCCTCGGCGGGGAAGTTGAGTTCGTAGTAAGCGCGGTGGACCTGCGCCAGCTGGTCGGGGCCCACGGCGTGGCAGTATCCGGTGAACTGCGCGCCGTCCAGACCGAAGCCGGGAAGTCCGGTCATATAGATCGAGCCGGACACGATGAGGTTGTCCCCCAGGTTGCGGGAGTGGCGGGCGGTGTGCAGGGAGTAGGAGAGATGCCTGAGGGGCTGGTGCAGGGCGACGAAGTTGACGGTCGAGGCCCATGGTTCGTTGCCGTCGGTGGTGGCCAGGGTCATGAAGCGGGCGTTGGCCAGCAGGTGGTGGCTGCGCTGGACGAGTTCTTCGCTCTCGGCCATGCTCACTCCCCGCGGGGACGGTCGAAGCCGAGGGCGACCCGGGTGTCGCAGTAGGGGCGCAGCAGGGTGATGTCGGGGACGCGGTGGCCGTAGCTGCGGGTGGCAAGGGCGTCGAACTCTTGCCATCGGGTGTCGTCGGCGGCGACGACTCGCATCTGCGCGGTCATCTCCGGCCCCCTTTCCCTCGGTGGGTTTCGGCGGTCAGTAGTCGGTGGCGGCGCGCAGCGGGGGCGGCGTTGGCGGGGACCAGGAAGGCGCGGGTGAAGGTGATGACCCGTTGGTCGCGTTGGTTGTAGCCGTTGACGCGGCACACCACGACCCCGTGCTCGGGGTGGTTGCGGGAGCGGCGCGCGCTGCGGATGAGCGTCTCTGCGCGCAGCGTGTCGCCCACGTGGACGGGGTTCTCCAGTCGCAGCTCGTCGAGGGCGAGGTTCGCGCCGGTCAGTCCGCTGGTGCTGCGGACTGTCGCGCCGAGCACGATTCCGGGGGTGACCATCGCGCACACCAGCGGCCGGTCGCGGCCGGTGCGCGTGTAGAACTCCTGATCGCTGTGCACGGGCGCGGGGTTGGCGGTGAGCGCAAGCGACAGGATGTGGTCGGCTTCGGTGACGGTTCGGACGGGCCGGTGCTCGATGACCGTCCCCACCAGTGTCTGGAAGTCGTCCAGGCCGCAGCCGACGACCTCGCGGACGCGGTGGTCTGCCACGCGCTGGAACCCGGCCGGCAGCGCGGTCACCTCACTCGCCTCGCTCGTCTCGCCCACCGGGTTCACCTGCCTCTCCGTTGGTCGCCGTCGCGGGGTCGCTGGTCTGGGGCGTGCCGGGTGGTCAGGGCGCGGGCGGCGGCCAGCAGGCAATGCGAACACCGTGCGCGCCTACGGACCGGGGTCGGTGAGATCGCATGCCCTGCGCGGCTATGCGTAGTCACCGTAACGGTGGGTGCTCGCAATTGACCCGCTATGCGAGGTCGGTGCCTGTCTGCGGTGAGGACACTACGAAGGTGAGGGAAGCCGTGGTCGAAGTAGTCTCGGCGGGGTGTCACCGGGTTCGTCGTTGCGGCGCTCGTGCTGCTTGCGGTCGTCGGCGTTGCCGTCCTGTCAGCCGTATTGCGACTACGCCAGCGGTCAGGAGTGCAACCCAGGCGAACGTGTGCGGGTGCGGCGGCCTCTACCGGCGGCCGGTTCCGGTGGTGGGCACTGCGTACTGGGAAGGTAGGGCTCCAACGCCTGCTGCAGTGCTTTATGCACGGCACGGGTCGCACCATTTCCGAACAGGGCTCGCGAAGAGATCGGCATGTTCCAAAAGGCGATTCTCGCGACCGTGCCATCATCGCGTTCGTACAGAACACTCGGGACTTCGCCCACCATGAGCGCCCATCCGGAAGGGTCGCTCTCGAAATCCGTGATGCGCGAGAGCGGGACCGTGTGCGAACGAAATACTCCTTTGTAGTGCAGTGAGGTGGCGGTCACGACGACTCGCGAGAGCATGGCCCGGACGCCGATGGCCACCGACACAGCGGCCCAGATACTCGCAAGTGTCACCAGTAGTGGATCAGGTGACGGTCGGTCGAGGGCGGCCCCGAGAATCGGGAATGCCACAATGCCGGCCGCGAACACATTCCCCACTCGCAAATGCTTCGGCTGGGCGAACACTTGGGGGCTGCTCTGCGCAGGGGACATGATTCATCGTAGATCGTTTTGTCGGCACGGGCAATGGCCGGTGCTTTAGGGGCGCCCGCTCACGATTCGCAGATCGTGATGAGCTCGTTGGCGGCCCAGCGGATGTTGCCGGGATGCTTCTCGTCGGCGAAGTGCCGCAGGGAGGGCAGGGCTGCGATGACCGCGTCCCGCTCCGCTCCCGGGCCGTTGGCGATGTCGGCGATGAGCAGGAGCAGCGTGTTGTGGGCCCGGTTGGTCGGCACCAGCAGGCGCTCCACCAGGAAGGGAACCGCGGCGGCGGCCGCGCTGTTCTCGGCGCGCTTGGAGACCAGGAGTTCATAGAGACGTTTGACGGCCTTCTGTGCCGCGTCCTCGTCGTCGGTGGTCAAGGTCGTGAGGAGGGCGGGGACCTCGGTTCCGCGACCGTGGTTGGTCCTGAGGCCATTCCACTCGACCTCGTGCACGCGCCGGAAGAAGTCCCGGTCGGGCCACAGAGCGTTCACATCGAGGCGAAGCTCGGTAGTGCCGTGTTCGGTGGTGACGTGAAGGACTGCGTCGGCGCGCAAGGCGAGCGTTTCGATGCCTGTTCCCAGGCGCAGGTCGGCGCGGGCCTCGGTGCGCACGTCCCAGAGCGTGACGAGCCCCTCGCGCCAGGCCACGGCGACGGCCGGGCCGGTCTGCAGCACGGCCGAGGCGAGTGCGGTGACCGGGGTGCGGCGGCGCGCGAAGGGGATGCGCGCCACGACGTCGGTCCCGGTCCAGTTCCGGAGCACGCCGTCGGCGTCTCCGCTCCAAAGGAGCACGCCGGCGCCGGATCGGTGGGCGGTCACGGCGGTGACCGGAGCGTGGTGCAGATGCCGGGAGCACGAGCGGGAACCGTCGACGGTCCAGAAGTGCACATGGCCGCCGGCGTCTCCGGCCACCACGACCGTTGCGTCGCGGTCGGCGGCCAACGCGGTGCGGTCCACCAGCGCCTCTGGGCCGGTGACTTGGGGGACGGGGGGAACCGCGAGAGCGGCCGAGGTCGATCCGACCTCCCAGCGGGGATCGGCGGCAGGGACGAACGCAGGCAGGTCCTCGACCGGGGTGGGCGTCTCCCGGGGAGGCTGGACGTCCTTGTCGGTCCACTCGGCGCCCAGGCTGCCGAGCGCTTGGAGAAGACCGTCACGGGTCCGCGCGTGCACCACGAGCGCGTAGTCGGCCCCGGGGCCCCTTCCGTGGCGGATGATGACGTCGGGGCCGCCGTAGGAGAGGGAGTCGGTGGCCATCTCCCGCCAGGCGGGCAGCCCCATCTCCTGGTAGTTGGCGCGGAGCCTGTCGACCATGGCGCCATCGACGCGGTCGCGTGCGACGCGCATGGTCCACCAGAAGTGCGCCGGGAGTCGCTCCACCGCGAGCTGGAGGAAGAACTCCGAGATCGAACCGCTCTGTACGGTCCAGCCCTCGGAGGTGTTGACCCACACCGGCGGGTCCGGCCATTGCTCGGCTTCGGAAGCGCGGTAGCCCCACTGGTGGACGTACTGGTACTTGGACATGATCACGCGGATCTCGTCGTCGGACGGGTTCCCGGCCGCCTCCGGGGCCGAGGGCGGCCAGTGCGGATGCGTCCAGTAGAGGCGCGGCCGGTAGGTGAAGGAGTTGCCGTGCCAGTCCCACCACTGGACCAGCGCGGCCGGCACATCGTCTCCCGGCTCGAAGCCGGGGGCCTCGCCCCGCCTGGTGATCAGGGGCTCTCCGCCGGGTTCCTCGTACCCCAGCTCGCGCTGAACCTCCCGGAGCAGGTCCCAGCGTCCCCGCTCCGCGGCCCCGGCCAGCCGCCCGGCGAACTGACCGAAGTCCACGATCTTGTCCATGGCGGGCCATCCTAGACAGAACGGAAGCGCTTGCCGGGGTCGAGGAACCTGCGGACGGCCGTTAGCGGTTGAGATGGTTCCTGCGCGGCCGCCATCGGAGGTCCGCCGGTTTCCGGCCGTCGGCTACCGCCCGAGGGTTCGGAGCACGATGTCCTGGACGGTCGCGGTGACGTCGGCTTGCTTGTACTCCGTGGAGTGCAGTGTGCTGTGCGTCCCCTCGTAGAGGATGTGGGCGAACACCTCGGGGACGCACGGCCGCAGCACGCCCGCTTCGACGCCGCCGCGGATCGCCTCCGCCAGCAGGGCGACGACCCGACGATTCGTCTCCGCGCACAGGGCGAGCGCCTTCGCGTCGGCGGATCCGTAGACGAGGCGGTGCAGGTCGGCGTGCTCCACGGCGTGCTCGATGAGCCGCTCCAGCAGCTCGGCGAGCACGCCGGTCCAGTCGTCGCCGGGCGTCCGGTCCGCGAGGACCTCCTCGGCCATCGCGAGGTACCCGGCCACGTACCGCTCCCACAGCGCGGCGACGACCTGCTCCTTCGCGGAGAAGTACAGGTAGAAGGTGCCCTTGGCGACGCCCGCCCGCGCGGTGATGTCGCGGACGGTCGCGTCGGATCGTCCGGCCAG
>NZ_JBFAOF010000058.1:0-17501 GCF_040675125.1 Spirillospora sp. NPDC049652
CGCGGTACACCTCCGGGTCGCGTGGCGCGTCCCCGCGGATGTCGCTGACGAGGGCCCGCGCCTCCGGGACGCGTCCCAGCTCGAACAGGGCGTCGGCCAGGTAGGCGCGCGGGTCGCCGTAGGTCTCGCCGCCGTCCTCCACCGCACGCCGGTAGAACTGGGCCGCGCGGTCGTGCTCGCCGGCGTGCTGCCACTGCTCGCCCGCGCGCAGCAGCACGTTGGCGCGCGACACCCCGCCCGACACGGCGTCGGCGAGCTCGGCCAGCCGCCGTGCCGCCGCGATGTGATCGCCCGTGCGCAGCGTGTCGAACTCCAGATCGTCGAGATCGTCTTCCGTCACATGCGTCACGCCTCAACGCTACCCGGCGTCGCACACCCGAAGCGGGCGAATCTCGGATGATCGCTGATGAATTCGCGTTTCCCGCAGGTCAACGGGGGTGTGAACGCGGGCAAGGCGGGTCGAACCCGTTCGCTGCGGCGCATACGCACGACCACCCCACGCAGCGGAGACATGCAGCGAAGACAGACCGTTACGGCAGATGACGGTCCGCGGACGCGTGGGGAGACGGTCTCGTGTCCGGCGCGTACGCCGGGGCTGGGGAGCGAGAGGGGTCAGCGGCGAGAGCGTTCCAGCGCGTCCCAGAAGCCGCGCCGCAGCGCGTGCCGGACCTCGTCGTGCAGCAGGAAGTCGATCGGGAGCGAGGAACCCTGGAGAAGGCGCGCCTCAAGGTCGGACGGCATGCGCGGCTTGCGCGCGAGGACGGCCTCCAGCCACAGCGCCGGCGCGTCGCGGGCGACGGACTCGCCGAAGTCCTGGCCCTCCTGGTGGGCGGCCTTCACCGCGTCCGAGAGGTTCGGAGCGCTCTGCGCCGGGACGGGCAGCGGCGAGATCTGCTGCGGGCCCGTGTACGGGCCGTGCGGCTGGGACGGCATCGACGTCGGAGGGGACATCGGCGGGGGCGGCGAGCTGTACTGCCCGGTGGACGGCGGCTGCGTCGGCACGGAGGGCTTGGCGGCCGACGGCCCCGGCGTGGGCGCCGCGTGCAACGGCGCGGACTGGCTGGACGACGAACCCGACGTGCCGGACGACCCGAGCCCGAGCGCGCTCAGCGGGTTCGACCCCATCCCGGACGAGGACGAGGACGAGCCGAGGCCGGATGCGGAGGAGCCCATCCCCGGCGCGGACGAGCCGAGCCCCGGAATGGAGGGGCCGAGTCCGGAAGAGCCGATGCCGCTGCTCGAACCGAGTGAGGAGGACGAACTGCCGGAGCCCAGCCCGGGCGGACCGGAGCCGAGGTCACTGCCGCCACTTCCCATACCGCTCGCGGAGCTCGAATGGCTCGCGGAGGTGGGCTGCCCGGTGATCGGGGACGACGGCGGCGGGGAGGCGTGCGTGCTGGAGTGGAGCGGGCTCAACGTCCCGCTGCCGACGCCGCCGTGTCCGTTGCCATGCCCGCTGCCGTTCGCGAGCGGGCCGGGCGCCGTCGCGGACGCGCCGGTGGAGCCCGCGCTCTCCACGCCGGTGAGCAGGTTGACGTACGGGCGCAGGTGGCTGGAGCCGATCTCGATGAGGTCGTCGCACTCCTGCCGGAGCACGCGCGAGATCGTCCAGTTGCCGTCGACGGCGACGTGCACGACGGTGACCCGGACGCCGAGGTCCTGGGCGTCCGCGACGACCTGGGCGAGGTCCTCGTCGCCGCTGACCACGACCGCGTCGGCGAGCGCGCCGTTGCGGGCGAGCGTCATCAGGTCGCGGTGGATCTCGGTGTCCACGCCCTCGCGGCGGCCGGGGCGGATGCGGCCGAGCCGCAGCTTGAGCCCGGGAAGGTCGGCGAGCGCCTCGTGCTCGGGAGCGCGGCGTCCCTCGACCGTCGCCTCGTACCAGTAGCAGCGCAGCATGGGCAGGCTCGTGCGCTCGCGCGCGAGGTTGCCGAGCAGTTGGAGCAGGCCGCCGAAGTCCCAGGACACGGCCTCCCGATGGCGAGTGCCGTGCACCGCCATGGCGCCGTCCGCCAGCAGGTAGCCGGCGTCTACGAACAGCGCACAGCGATCCATGCGGCACCGCCTTTCGTCAACACGGGACCTCATGCGGCTCCCGCCCGGTGGCGAGGCCGGCGAGGGTCACCTTCATCGGGCCCGCCCTCCTGGCTCTCGGACGTGGGCCGGTCGAAGACCCCGGGCGTTCTCAGCGTAGTGAAGCCCGCAAGCCCGGTAGGCCAATACGGCGATTCGACACTCTTTCACGACAGTCCGCCGTACGCGAGCCCTCCAGGCACCAGGGCTCCGGCCTGCGTCCCGCCCGCCGGACGGGCGGCTCCAGCGCGGACGCTACCAGCCGTTCCGGCCCCTCCCTCGGGCCCCGTCCATGATCTTTACGGAAACTCGCGGCGCATGGTTCGAAGCGGGCGGGTCGCCCGCTGAGCCCATGACCAGCCCATGGCCCGTCCGTGGTCCGGCTCCCGCTGCACGTCCCCTCATCGTCCGACGATGTGCAGCGGGCTTCAGCTGCGCATCGGCGCGGCCACTGTGACGACACCGAGAAGAAGGGCGTCCTGCTTGGTCTCCACGGAGAGCGAGGAGCGGCGGCCGAGGACGGCGGTGAAGTCGTCCACGTCCGTACCGAACGTCAGGGGAGGCCCCAGGGCACCGATGGAGGAGCTGTCGAACACGTTGTCCGCCGAGCGGCTGCCTGTGCTGGGCGTGAGCGGGCGTCCGTCCAGGAGGAGCCGGTCGCCGGTGAGGCCCGCGTCGCCTTCCCAGCCGACCAGCCCGATGTGTGCAGGACGGGCCGCCGGAACGAATCCGTTGAGCGGTATGTCTATGCGACGGTCGCCTGTCGGGCCGAGCGGGCGCGGACCGTCCAGAACCACGATCTGCTGTAGCGGGGCAGCCGGATCCTTGACGGCGACGACCAGGCTCCATCCGGCGTAGTGCGACGCTCCGGGAACGGTCGGGACATCGGCTCCCCACCACTGGCCGCTCCCGTGCGCGCGCACGAGGCTGGTGACGTCGGCGAACGCCTGGTACGCGCTGAAGTCGGGAAGGCGCTCAGACCGCACTTCGGTAGAACGCACGGTTTCGTACTTGCCGCCAGGCGGACGGAGGCGCGCGGTCACCGGTGCCGATGCTGTAGTTGGGGTCGTGGGCGAACCTTTCGTCACCCCTGACCAGTACATGCCCGCCCAGAGAACGGACGACTTCGAGGGCAGGGCCAGCCGCACCGCACTGGACGACTTGGTGGACGGATCGTCGTCGCGGTCCACAGGGCGCATGTCCCAGAAATCGTCGTCCTGCTCGTTCCCTTGGCGGCGGAGTGCCCGCTTGCAGTTCGGCACGCTCTCGTCGCAGCTCATGAGGGAGTTGCCTACCGCCATGACGCGCGCTTTGCCGTCCGTGGCGAAACGCGCTGGCAGCCCACCCTTGACCACTCCCCAGGACGCGCGCGCCGCGACTTTCTGCTTTCCCGTGTGAAGCATGACCGTGGGAGGTGTGCCTGTGGGAGCCGTCCCGCCGACCTCCACACGCAAGTAGGCCGAAGCGGTCTCACCCTTGGGCAGTGCGGCGTGCGTGCAGCGGGCGCCACCGGTGTGAACGCTCATGGGACGGCACGACCACCCGCCTCCCGGGGGCACGAGCGGCTTGAGGAACGCGCTGTTTCGTCCGCTGGCGACACCTGTGTAGGAGACGCCGGGAGGGAAAGCGATATCCGCGACCAGGTCGTCTGAAGGGCCTTCACCGGAGTTGCGCACCGACATCCCGACGATGCCGGGCTGGTTGTGCATGAGCGAACCCACCGGATTGATGCTGACGCTCAGCTTCGCCGGTAGGGCGACGGGAGTCGGAGGCTTGGGACGCGGCGCATTCGGGCTGGTCTGAGGGTTCCTGCTTGGGCTCGGGTGCGGATGAGGCGCGGGTTTGTCGGCGGGTGGCTTCGGCTTCGCAGGCGGTGCTGCCGGGACGCCCGGTGCAGGGGGAACTGCGGAAGGCGCGGCCAGCGACGGCTCGTGCACACGCGGGAGGGGCCGATGGTTGGATACCGGGGTGAGCGCGAGCGCGACACCTGCGGCAACGACCGCCGCGACACCGCCCGCACTGAGTGCCTTTTGTTGCCGCTTGGGCAGATGCCGGAACCATGTCCAAAGGCCGCCTCCGGCAATGCCACCTTTCGTGGCGGCCGCGAGGTAGGCGGTGACCGCACCACCGAGCACCAGCGGTCCGAGAGCCTCGCGTAGGGCGGTGTTGATGTCGGCGAGTTCGCCGTAGAGCGCCTTGCAGTTCTCGCAGTCGTGCAGGTGTCTCTCGACGCGCTGCGTGTCCCGCTTCGCGAGGCCGTCTCGCACGTACGCGCCCAGCATCTCCAGGACGGGACGGCACTTCTCGTCCACCTCGTCCATTGCGGCCGGAGCGCTGCCGAACGCCGTGGTCGCCGCAGCAGGCATCGCATCCGAACTCGGCATCGCGCCGGTGAAGGCGACCAGGCTTCGCGGCATCGCGCGCGCACCAGCCGACTCCTCGGACGCACTCGCATCCGGACGGCTCGCGGCGGGACCTTCGGTGGCCGACGTGCCCACTGTCTCCGCGTCGCTTTGGCGGGGAGAGGGCACCGACGCTCCGGCAGTGGTCCCGCGCGTGCTCGTACCAGCAGCCGTCGTATCGAGGGACGGGCCTTGCGCCGAGAACGAGGCTGCCACGTGCATTTGCAGGTACGCCTGGCGCAGCCCTTCGCGCGCGCGATAGGCGAGCGCCGCGACACCGTTGGCCGTGAGACCGAGTAACGGCGCGACATCCGCCGGCTTCTCGCCCTCGACCTCGGTATGCCACAGGACGTCCTGCCAGCGTTCGGGCAGCGATCGGAACGCGCGCACGATCATCGAGCGTTCCAGGCCCTCCAGCGCCGGATCGACGAAGGGCGTGCCCGGGTCGAACAGCTCGATCTGGTCGGTGCTCTGCAACCGCTTGTCGCCCCGGTACCGGTCGTACACCGTCCGCCGGACCGCCGTCAGCAGGTACGGCCGGAACCCGGATCGCGGACCGCCGCCGCGCCGCAGCGCGTCCAGGATCTTCGCGAACGCCTCCTGGACCGCGTCGTCCGCCGCGTCCCCCTCGACCAGGTGGTGCGCCAGCCCGCGCGCGGCGGCCACGTGCCGCTCGTACAGGGAGCCGTAGGCCGTGAGGTCGCCCTCGCGTATGCGCGCGATGAGCGCCGCGTCACTGCTCTCGGATCCGCGCCCGGATGGGTCTGCTCCGCCGTTGGACGGCTCCGCGCTGGTTCCGGGCGGATCCGCTCCGCCATCGGGCGCGGCCGCCTCGGACGCGGTTTCGCTCACGGGTCCTCCAGGACGAAGCACGGATGCGGGGCGTCCGCCGGGAAACGGGGACGGAGCGTCGCATGGCCGCGCGACCCTGGGAACCGATGGTGATGGCTTGACCACGAAACGTCGCGGAGAATGATTCCGCAAACCGCGTCATGACTAAACCGCTTCCGCGTCTTTGGATCTGGGTGCCCGGACGCCATCGGCGCCGCTCGCCCCGGAGAGGGGGCGGGGTGCGGCGCCGATGGTCCGGACGAGGGGTGTGTCCGTTCCGGTGCAGGAGGGGGCGGAACGGACACACCTCACCGGGTGATGGGCACCGTGGAGACCTGCGACAGCTCCGTCGGCGCGGTCGGCGACTGCCACCGCACGCGGCTGTCGCGCCCGGTCAGCTCGACCGTCGCGATCGCGTTGTCGAACCACGGGCCGTCCGTGATGCGCCAGCGCAGCGGGGAACGCGGGACGCGCGCCATCCGGGCGAGCCAGCGGAACGGCACGCCCACGCCTCGCGCGCACGCGAGGCGGTTCGCCCACTGGAACTTGCTCGGAAGCGGATTGCGCAGCGGCGAGCACACGATCTGCACGACCTGCGAAGACGCGTGAGGGGAAACGACCCGGGCCAGATAGGAGAAGTGGACGTCACCGGAGAGAAAGGCGACTGTCGCGGGCGCGGTGCCGCGCTCCCCACGCGCGACGGCGATGACGTCGTTCGCGACCTCCCGGAAGGACCGCTCGAACGCGGCCCAGTGCTCCAGGTCGGCCGCCTGCCGGACCTTCTCCCCGAGACCGGCGGCGCGCTTGCCCCACGCGCCCTCCGCGACGGCCTCGTTCCACGACTCGGCGTGGTGGACGGCGGGCGCGAGCAGGTACGGCAGGGACGACGCGACCAGCAGATGGTCCACGTCTCCTTGCAACCGCCCGTCCAGCCAGTCGAACTCCTCGTCGTCGAGCATGCCGCGGCGTTCGGGCGTCAGCAGCCGCGAGCACCGGCTGTCCACGACGACGAGGCGGGTGCGCCCCCAGTCGTGCGCGTAGCTCCAGCGCGCGGTGGCGGGCTCCCGGTCCGCGCGCTCGGCGAACTCGTCCAGCACCTCGGCGCTGTCGCCGCCTCCTTGCGACGCCTCGCGCACGGCCGCGAACACGTCGTCCGTGGCGCGCGCTTCGGGCGAGAGGTTTCCGAGGTGCTGGTACACCCAGTACGAGCTGATCCCCCCGACGATGCGGTCTCGCCACCAGGGCAGCTCCCACATCTGCTTCCGCCACGTGTACGAGGTGTTCCAGTCGTCGCGGATGTCGTGGTCGTCGAAGACCGTGAGCGTCGGCACCGTGGACAACAGCCAGCGGACGGCGGGGTCCTCGCGCCACGCGAGCCGGTAGAGGTGGGTGTACTCCTCGAAGTCGGCGACCTCGTCATCTGGGCACGCGTGTACCGAGTCGCTCGCCTGGGTCTTGGCGTCGTCGCTGTTGGTGCTGCTGACCTCGCCCGTGCCGACGAGTGTGTTGGCGGGTGCGCCGCTTCCGAGGTTCGTCGCAGTGATGCTCCCCTGGCCGCGATGCGCGCGCACGATCTCGCGCATGGACGGGTCCAGCTCGTCCGCGTACACCTGGTCGCCGACCATGAGCAGGACGTCCGGCCAAGCCGCGTCCGTGCGCACGAGGTGATGCGCCAGAGCGGAGAGCGTGTCGATCCCGTGCTCGTTGTCACGGTCGGGGGAGCGTCGGCAGGAGCCGAACGAGACGCGCAGCGTGCCGGAGAAGTCCAGCGTGCGCAGCAGGCTGGCCGGGAAGGTGGAACCCTCCTCCGGCCAGACGCGGGCGTCGTCCAGCTCGACCTCGTACGGGACGCGCGCCCCCGGCTCCAGCCCATCGACCTCCACGAGACCGAAGTGATGCCCGTGGACGGTGAACGTCTCCGCCGTCGCCTCCACGTCCCCCGCGCGCACGAGCACCCGGCATGGACGGTCGGTCTCCACCCACACCGTCGCGGTGCGTTCGCCGACATGCCGGAGGAGCGGGCCCAGTACCAAAGCGGTCATAACTCGCCTCTCTACTGGATGCGAGCCTCGCCCGTCCATGCTTTGACGAGTTCGACTTCACCGGCGCGCCGGCCACGTCGGAGGCCGGTCACAGGGTGCTCGGCGTCAAGAGGCGACGGCGCAGGGAACCCAATAGCGCAGCTTGATCCCCCGGCGGTCCTCCAGCACGCCGCCGTTCCGCTCGATGACCATCCGTGACGGGGCGTTGTCAGAGTCGCACGTGACGAGCACCTGCTCGATGCCGAGTCCGCGCGCGACGGGAAGGGCGGCCCGGAGCATCGCGCTCGCGTGCCCGCGGCGGCGTGCCGACGGGCGGACGTCATAGCCGATGTGCCCGTTCGACTCCAGGAGCCAGGGCGTGAGGCGATGCCGGAGGGTCAGCCGTCCGATGAACTCGTCGCCGTCCACCCACCACAGGATCGTCGTGGGGACGTGGTCGGGCGGGCGCGGTGTCTCCTCCAGCGCCAGTGACCGGACGTGCCGGACGAATCTGGCGAACGGCTCCGGCTCGTCCCACTGGCCGCCGTAGACCCGCAGGTCCCGTCCGAGCCAGCTGTCGTCGTCCGGCGCGCCGCGGCCCTCCGCGCGGAACTCCTCCATCGCGGCGAGAAACGACGTGCGGACCCGTGCGTCCGGTGCGATCAATGCAGGCACGCACCATTTCTACTAGGAAGTGCCGGCTGCCGGGTGGGTGTCTTCTGAGTACGCGTACCCACCTGGTGGTGGGGCTGGCCCCACCATCGATTCGGGGTGTCGGCCCCATGTGCCGGTCATACGCGGATCCGTAGATTCGGTGACATGAACGAGAACAGCCGCACCGCAGCCCGCCCCCGCCGAGTCGTCATGATCGGCGCTCTGGTCGGGGCGGTACTGGTGGCGGGTGTGCTGCCTCCGCCGCCGAACCCGGTCCACCAGATCGCCCGGCAGGCCGTGACGCGCCACGTGCAGCCCTGACCCAAGCTCCGAGCAAGCCTTGAGCCGAGCCCCGAACAAGCCCTGAGCAGGCCTTGAGCCGCCGACCAGGGGGATCGGCGGCTCGGACGGAAGTTATCCACAGGTTGGGGGCCGGCTTTCGAACGGGGTCCCCGTCCGGCCAGGCTGAATCCGTGCGGCCCGTCAGGGGGACGGGCCCGGGGTCAGGACTTCCGGACGGGGGAGGGGTTCTCGGTGGAGGCTTCGCAGGTCACGAAGGTGGAGTCGGCGTCGTCGGTGGCGCCGACGGTGACGTTCCCGGTGAGGCCGGTCGGCACCGCGGCGGCCGGGAGGTCATCGGCGGCCACGCTGGCCGCACCGGCATCGGCCGCAGGGCGGCCGACGAGCACGGGGGTGTCGTCGGCGGCCGGGGTGTCGTGGGCGTCCCGAGCGACGCGGCCGTCCGGCGTCTCCTGGGCGCTCACCGCGCTGGAGCTCATCATGGCGTCGTCGGTCGTCGTGTCGGTGGCGTCGTGGGTGGTGTCGGTGGTGGCGTCGGCCGGGTCGGCGGCGGGGGCGCGCCGGCCGCGCAGGACGACGAGGGCGAGGACGGTCGCGGAGACGACTCCGGCCAGGCTCACGAGGAACGTGGTGCCCATGGCCGTGGTGAAGGCGTCGCGGGCCTGGTGGGCGAGGGAGGCGTCGCCGGTCCGGGCGGCGACGGCGAGGGCGTCGCCGATGGACTCGCGCGCCTGGTCGGGGGTGCCGTCGGGCATCGCCGCCCCGTAGCCGCTGGTGAGGACGGTTCCGAGGAGCGCGACGCCGAGGGCGGCACCCGCCTGCTGGATCGTGTCGTTCAGGGCCGAGCCGACGCCGGCATGCTCCGCGGGGACGGCGCCCATCAGCGCGCCGATGGTGGCGGGCATCGCCAGGCCGCTGCCCGCCCCCATCAGGAACAGGCCGACCGCGATGGGCCAGTAGCCGTCCCCGGGAGCGACGGTGGCGAGCGTCCCGAACCCGGCGGCGACGACGAGGAGGCCGGCGACGGCGGTGAGCCGGTTGCCGAGCCTGCCGACCAGAGCCGCGCCGAGGCCGTTGAACACCAGCGCCGCGACCGCGACGGGGATGAACGAGACGCCGGTCTTCATGGGTGAGTAGCCGAGGACGAACTGGAGGTACTGGGTGAGTGCCAGCAGCAGGCCGCCGTTGCCCACCTCGACCAGGGTGAGCGCGAGGCTGCCCCCGGCGAAGTCGCGGTCGCGGAAGAGGCCGAGCGGAACCATCGGGGACTCGGTCCGGGCCTCCCAGACCCCGAACCCGACCAGGGCGACGAGGGCGACGGCCCCACCGGTCAGCGTCCGGCCGTCCATGCCGTTCTTCGGGAACTCGATGATCGTCCAGACCAGGGCCGCCATGCCGGTGATCGACAGCACCATGCCCAGCGGGTCGGGCTTGCGCCACGGGCCGCGGGACTCGGGCATCAGGACGGCGGCGGCGACGATGGAGACCGCGGCGACTGGGACGTTGATCAGGAAGACCGCGCCCCACCAGAAGTGCGCGATCAGGACGCCGCCGAGGATCGGGCCGCCGACCAGGCCGGCCATGGACACCGCGCCCCAGGCGGCCATCGCCTTCGGCCGCTCGTCCTCGTCGAACACCGTGATCAGGATGGAGAGGGTGCTCGGCAGGACGAGGGCGCCGCCGACGCCCATCACCGCCCGCGCGGCGATCAGCATCCCCGGCGAGTCGGCGAGCGTGCCCGCGAGCGAGGCGAGCCCGAACAGCGCCAGTCCGATGATCATCACCCGGCGGCGGCCGAACCGGTCGGACAGGCTGCCCGCGGTGAGCAGGAGCCCGGCGAAGACCAGGATGTAGGAGTCCAGAATCCACTGGATGTCCTGCGCGCCGGCCCCCAGGTCCTCGGTGAGCGGCGGGATGGCCACGTTCAGGGCCATGTTGTCGATGACCAGGACCAGGGTGCTCAGGCAGAGCACCAGCAGGATCCACCAGCGGCGCGGATCGCGGTTCATCTCGTCTCCCGGTGCGTACGGTGTTCGCGTTGTTGGGAACACTGTACGCATGGCGGAACGGTGTGCGCAAGTGGGTACGTCGTGCGCTACGCTGGACCGGACCCCGAAAGGAGGCCACGGATGGCCGATGATCAGGCGTTCTCCTCGGTCTGGGCGCGTCCGGAGAAGACCCGGAACGCGCGCCCGACCCTGAGCCGGGAGCAGATCGTCACCGAGGCGATCAAGCTGCTGGACGCCGAGGGCGTGGACGCGCTGAGCATGCGCAAGCTCGGCCAGGCGCTGAACGCGGGCGCGACGTCCCTCTACCGGCACGTCGCCAACAAGGACCAGCTGCTCGAACTGGTCGTGGACGAGATCTACGGCGAACTGCGCGTCCCGACCCTTGAGAGTCCGGCCGAATGGCGTCCCGCCGTCCGCGCTCTCGCGCACGAGATGCGCGCCATGATCCTGCGCCACCCGTGGATCGCGCCCATCCTCGGCCTTGTCGGCTCGTCCTACCTCGGTCCCAACGTCGTCCGCCTCACCGACGAGATGCTCGGTCTCCTCGAAGACGCCGGCTTCACCCTCGAAGAGGGCAACGGCACGGTGAAGGCGCTGTTCGCCTACGTCATCGGCTGGACGACGTCCGAGGCCGCGTGGCTGCTCGCCCTCGCGCGCAGCGGCCAGACCGAGGAGGAGTGGCTGGAGCAGATGCGCCCCACGATGGAGCACGCCATGGAGGCCCACCCCCGCCTGGGCAAGCTGTTCGAGGCCCAGCGAGAAGCCAACGCCACCCGCAGCTCCGCCGACACCTCTAACAACGAGTTCGACTACGGCCTAGACCGCTTCCTCCACGGCACAACCCCCACCACCCCCTAACCCCACAGCCCGCCCCCACCCACAACCCACCCACCCCACCCCGCCCCCGCCACCGCCACCTGCCGCGCACGCGCGCCCTCCTCCGCGCACGCCCTCCACGCCCCACCGCACGCGCCGCGTCCCCCGCACTGCGTCGCGCGCGCCTACTTCGCGCGCCGCGCCGCTCGCCTTGCTACCCGCGCTCCACCGTCCCCCCGCGCCCGCTCGCGAGTCCGCGCCGGATGTCGGCACCGATGCGCGGGCACGCTGCATCCCACGTCCCCGGCGCATCCCTCCGCGTCTCCCGCGCGCTCTTGCCGCGCCCGCTTGCCACCCGCGTTCGCGCCGCGCGCCCCGGTGCTTTTGGCGGGAACGCTTGCTGCGGCGTTCGCCTGCGGCAGCGCTTGGCTCCTGGGGCGGCTGGCGGCGGTTTGTGGGGTGAGGGCTGCGGCTTTGGGGTTCGGGCGGGGGAGGTGGGGCAGACGGGGGAGGGACATTCCGGGTGGGGCGGCGGGTGCCGGGCGATGCTCTGGGGCGTGGTAGCTTCCTTTTTGAAGTTGCTTCTTTTGGGCAGGTTCTTTGGGAGGGGTGGGGTGGGTGGCCAGCGGGGAGCCGTCGGCGGTCTATCAGCGGTACATGAGCGCGTTGATGCTGCATGGGCAGGCGAGTGCCAAGGCCGTTGACCTCGGGGCGACGGATCTTTACGCGTTGAACATCCTGAAGCTCTTCGGGGCGCTGACGCCCGGGGAACTGGGGCGGCGGGCCGGGCTGACGACCGGGCCCACGACGCGGCTGGTCGACCGGCTGGAGCAGGCGGGGTACGTGCGGCGGGTCCCGGACGCGGAGGACCGGCGCAAGGTCATCGTCGAGCCGGTCACGCAGCCGTCCGGGCTGGACGAGGCGCTCGCGCCGGTGCGGCGGAAGATCGGCGCGATCATCCAGGGGTACACGCCCGAGCAGCAGGCACTGCTGTTCGACTACTTCGACCGCGCCGCCGACGCGTTCCAGGAGGCCACCGAGGAGCTGCGCGAACGGCGATGACGCGCTGCCGCGCTCGCACGCCCACACGGCTATCCCGATTTTCGCTTCTCAGGGAGAGGAGAGAAGGGGAGAGCTTGGGGGACGAGGAGCGTTCGCGTTGGCGGGGCATTGTGTAGCGGAGTCTCGCGTTGGCGGGTGCCGCCCTGTGCGATGGGGGCTCGTTCGGCTGACATGGGTGGAAGCGGAAAGGGGCGGCCCGCGGGTTGCGGGGCGCCCCTTTCGGGTGGGTGGGTCAGGCCAGGGCCACTGGGCGGCCCGGGGTCACGGTCAGCGCGTCGGCGGATTCGTCCAGGTCGACGACCACTTCGTCGCCGTCCTGGATCGTGCCCGACAGGAGCTCCTTCGCCAGGCGGTCGCCGATGGCGGTCTGGACGAGGCGGCGGAGCGGACGGGCGCCGTAGAGCGGGTCGTAGCCGGTCAGGGCGAGCCACTCGCGGGCCGCGTCGGTCACCGTGAGGCGGAGCCGCCGGTCGGCGAGGCGGCGCGCCAGGCGATCGACCTGCAGGTCCACGATGCGGGTCAGCTCGTCGGTGGAGAGGGCGTCGAAGACGATCACGTCGTCCAGGCGGTTCAGGAACTCGGGCTTGAAGGAGTTCCGGACGGCCGCCATGACCGCCTCGTGCTTGGCGCCGTTCTCCATGGCCGGGTCGACCAGGAACTGCGAGCCGATGTTGGACGTCAGGATCAGGATGGTGTTCCGGAAGTCCACCGTGCGGCCCTGGCCGTCGGTGAGGCGGCCGTCGTCGAGGACCTGCAGCAGGATGTCGAAGACCTCGGGGTGCGCCTTCTCCACCTCGTCCAGCAGGACGACCGAGTACGGGCGCCGCCGGACGGCCTCGGTGAGCTGGCCGCCCTCCTCGTAACCGACGTAGCCGGGAGGCGCGCCGACCAGGCGGGCCACCGCGTGCTTCTCGGAGTACTCCGACATGTCGAGGCGGGTCATCGCCCGCTCGTCGTCGAACAGGAACTCCGCCAGGGCCTTGGCCAGCTCGGTCTTGCCGACGCCGGTCGGGCCGAGGAACAGGAACGAGCCGGTCGGGCGGTCCGGGTCGGCGACCCACGCGCGGGCGCGGCGGACCGCGTCCGACACGGCGCCCACGGCGGCGCGCTGCCCGATCAGCCGCTGCCCGAGCTCGTCCTCCATGCGCAGCAGCTTGGTGGTCTCGCCCTCCAGCAGGCGGCCCGCCGGGATGCCGGTCCAGGACGCCACGACGTCGGCGACGTCGTCCGGCCCGACCTCCTCCTTCACCATCGCGTCGGCGGAGTCGTCGGCCTGCTCGGCGGACGCCTCGGCGAGGTCCTTCTCGAGCTGCGGGATCTCGGCGTAGGTGAGCCGGGACGCGGTCTCGTAGTCGCCGTCGCGCTGGGCCCGCTCGGCCTCGCTGCGCAGCGCGTCGATGCGCTCCTTGACCTCGCCGACCCGGTTCAGCCCGGCCTTCTCCTTCTCCCAGCGGGAGTTCAGGACGTTGAGGTGCTCCTGCTTGTCGGCCAGGTCCTTGCGGAGCCGCTCCAGACGCTGCTTGGACGCCTCGTCGGTCTCCTTGGCGAGCGCCATCTCCTCCATCTTCAGCCGGTCGACCGAGCGCTGCAGCTCGTCGATCTCGACCGGACGGGAGTCGATCTCCATGCGCAGCCGGGACGCGGCCTCGTCCACCAGGTCGATCGCCTTGTCCGGCAGGAACCGGGAGGTGATGTACCGGTCGGACAGCGTCGCGGCGGCGACCAGCGACGAGTCGTTGATCTGCACCTTGTGGTGCGCCTCGTACCGGCCCTTCAGCCCGCGCAGGATCGCGACGGTGTCCTCGACGGACGGCTCGCCCACCAGGACCTGCTGGAACCGGCGCTCCAGCGCCGGGTCCTTCTCGATGCGCTCGCGGTACTCGTCCAGCGTGGTCGCGCCGATCATGCGCAGCTCGCCGCGGGCCAGCATCGGCTTCAGCATGTTGCCCGCGTCCATCGAGCCCTCGGCGGCGCCCGCGCCGACGACCGTGTGCAGCTCGTCGATGAACGTGACGACCTGGCCCTCGGACTGCTTGATCTCGTTCAGGACGGCCTTCAGCCGCTCCTCGAACTCGCCGCGGTACTTCGCGCCCGCGACCATCGCGCCGAGGTCGAGCGCGACGAGCGTCTTGCCGCGCAGCGACTCGGGGACGTCCCCGGCCACGATCCGCTGGGCGAGGCCCTCGACGACGGCGGTCTTGCCGACGCCCGGCTCGCCGATCAGCACCGGGTTGTTCTTGGTGCGCCGCGACAGCACCTGCACGACCCGCCGGATCTCGGTGTCGCGGCCGATCACCGGGTCGAGCTTGCCCTCGCGCGCGGCCTCGGTGAGGTCGACGCCGTACTTGGCGAGGGCCTGGAAGGTCTCCTCGGGGTTCTCGGAGGTGACGCGGGCGTGCCCGCGCACCTTCTCGAACGCCTCCAGCAGCGCGTTCGGGGTGGCGCCGTGCTCCTTGAGCAGCCCGGCGACCGGGCCGCCGTCGGCGGCGAGCCCGACCAGCAGGTGCTCGGTGGAGACGTACTCGTCCTCCAGCTGCCGGGCGCGGTTGGCCGCGGTGTTCACCGCGACGATCAGCTGCCGGGACATCTGCGGGGACGACACGGTCGAGCCGGCCGCCTTCGGCAGGGTCGCCAGCTGCTCCTCGGCGGCGGTCCGGACGGCCTTCCAGTCGGCGCCGACGGCCTCCAGCAGCGGCACGGCCGTGCCGTCGGTGAGCTGGATCAGCGCCACGAGCAGGTGCTGCGGCTCGACCTGCGGGTTGCCCTCGGCGGCCGCGCGGCGCACCGCGAGCGAGACCGCCTCCTGGGACTTCTGGGTGAGCTTGTAGTCCATGGTCTTCGGATCCCTCCCCCTAGCGCTCCCGGCCCCGCTCGTGCCAGACGACCACGCCCGTCGCGCGGATGGGCACGAGGTCGCCCCCGGGAGCGTCACCGGATTCCCCGCGGCGGCGCTGCTGCGCGAGGCGCGCCGCGACCGCCCGGGTCGATTCGAGTTCGTTGGCCAGGTCCTGCAGGGTCTCGCGGGCGCGCTGGAGCTCGTCGTTCAGGCGCGCGTTCTCGCGCTGCAGGCCCAGGATGTGCTTGATGCCCGACAGGTTGACGCCCTCCTCCTGCGAGAGCCGCTGGATCTCGCGGAGCAGCACGATGTCGCGCATCGAGTAGCGGCGTCCCCGGCCCTGGGTGCGGCCCGGGGACACCAGGCCCAGCCGGTCGTAGGTGCGCAGCGTCTGCGGGTGCAGCCCGGACAGCTGCGCCGCCACCGAGATCACATAGACCGGCGTGTCATCGCCGAAGGCGTCCATGGGGCACCTACTCCTCCCTGGCCTGCTGGAGCAGCTCGACGCGCAGGTCGTCGCCCGCGCCGGACGCCCGCAGCGACTCCAGCGCCGCGCGGGTCTGGTCGTCGAGCTTGTCCGGCACCTGGACGTCCACCGTGACCAGCAGGTCGCCCTTGGTGCCGTCGCGTCGCGTCGCGCCCCGGCCGCGCACCCGGAACGTCCGCCCGTTCGGCGTGCCCTCGGGGACGCGCAGCGTGACCGGCTGTCCCTGGAACGTCGGCACCTTGATCTCCGCGCCGAGCGCGGCCTCGGGGAAGGTGACCGGGACGGTCAGGGTGAGGTTGTCGCCGCTGCGGCCGAACACCGCGTGCGGCTTGACCTTGATGTTCACGTAGAGGTCGCCCGCCGGGCCGCCGTTCTCGCCGGGCGCGCCCTTGCCCTTGAGCCGGATCTTCTGCCCGTCGGCGACGCCCGCCGGGATGCGGGCCTGGATGGTGCGGGTGCCCGTCGCGCGGCCGCTGCCGCTGCAGGTCGGGCACGGGTCGTCCACGACCAGCCCGCGGCCGCGGCAGATGTGGCACGGCTCGCTGAACCCGAAGTTGCCGAGGTTGCGGGTCTCCTGCCCGGTGCCCTCGCAGTTGGGGCAGACCCGTGGCACGGTGCCGGCCTTCGCGCCGGTGCCGTGGCAGGTCGGGCAGGCCGCCTCGCTGGTGAGCTTCAGCGGGACGGTCACGCCGTTCATCGCGCGGCCGAACGACAGCGTCACCTCGGTCTCGACGTCCGCTCCGCGCCGGGCGCGGCGCGCGCCCGTCCCGGTGCGGGTGCCGCCCCGGTTGAACAGGCCGCCGAACAGGTCGCCGATGCGGTCCCCGGCGCCGCCGGCCGGGCCGCCGCCCGCCGGACCGCCCTGCCCGAAGAGGTCCCCCAGGTCGAAACCGAAGCCGCCGCCCTGCCCGCCGCCGGCGCCGCGGAAGCCGCTCGGCATCGAGCGGACCTGGTCGTACTCCTTGCGGCGCTTCTCGTCCGACAGGACGCTGTTCGCCTCGGAGACCTCCTTGAACCTCTCCTCGGCGTCGGCGTCGCCCTTGTTGCGGTCCGGGTGGTACTGCTGGGCGAGCTTGCGGTAGGCCTTCTTGATCTCGTCCTGCGAGGCGTTCTTCGAGACACCGAGGACCTTGTAGTAGTCCTTCTCGAGGTAGTCCTTGGTGCTCACCGATCCTCGCCTTCCGCGTCTTGGTGTGTCTGCTGCTGCCGGTGTGCTGTCCGGGCCGTCCCCCGCGGCGCACGCGCGCCGGGGGAGGACGGCCCGGAACGGGTCCTGCCGATCGGTCCGCGCCCGCCGTCCGGGACGCCCCCGATGTCGCCGTAAGCGGCGAGGTCGCTGATACCGGCGGTGCCGCCGGAAGCGGTGCCGCCGGGCGCGCCGCCGGACGGGTGGCCGTCCGGACCACCGCCGCCGGACGGCTCGCGGCCGTCCGGCGCGCGGCCGACCCGGCCGCCGCCGTGGCCCGGGGCGAGGCCCGGGCGGCGGCGGTTACTCGGGCCGGTCGTCGTCGGCCTGTTCGGCGGCGTCGCCGTCCTGCGGCTCGGCGACCGCGACCCGTGCGGGTCGCAGCACGCGCTCGCCGATCCGGTACCCCGGCTGCAGGACGTCGGCGACGCTGGTCTCGGTGACCTCCGCCGAGTAGGCGTGCATCAGCGCCTCGTGCACCGTCGGGTCGAACGGCTCGCCCTTCTCGCCGAAGCGCTCCAGGCCGAGCTTGCCGGTCACCCCCTCCAGCGCGTCGGCGACCGACTTGAACCCGCCGGTCAGCTCGTTGTGGTCGCGGGCCCGGCCGATGTCGTCCAGGACCGGCAGCAGCTCGGAGAGCACGTTCGCGAGCGCCTGCTCGCGGACCACCACGCGGTCGCGCTCGACGCGCCGCCGGTAGTTGTCGTACTCGGCCTTGAGCCGCTGCAGGTCGGCCGTGCGCTCGGCCAGCTGCTCCTTGAACGCGGCGGCCTCGCCGCTCTCCGGCTCGGCGGCGGGCGCCCCGGGGGCCCCGGGCGCCGGTG
>NZ_JBFAOF010000059.1:0-17458 GCF_040675125.1 Spirillospora sp. NPDC049652
TCACGATGGTGATCTGCATGGTGGCCGGCACGTCGGTGATCATGTGGCTGGGTGAGCTGGTGACCGACCGGGGTGTCGGCAACGGCATGTCGATCCTGATCTTCACGCAGGTCGTGGCGGTGTTCCCGTCCCAGTTCTGGTCGATCTACAAGGCCAAGGGCGGGTTCGTGTTCACGCTGGTGATCGTGGTGGGTCTGGCGATCATGGCGGGTGTGGTGTTCGTCGAGCAGGCGCAGCGGCGGATCCCGGTGCAGTACGCCAAGCGGATGGTCGGGCGCCGGATGTACGGCGGGACCTCGACCTACATTCCGCTGAAGGTCAACCAGGCGGGCATCATCCCGGTCATCTTCGCCTCGTCGCTGCTGTACCTGCCGGTGCTGGCGACGCAGCTGTGGCCGAACGTCAAGTGGCTGCAGAAGGTCCAGCCGTACCTGCACCAGGACAACCCCTGGCACATGACGGTCTTCTTCGTCTTCATCATCTTCTTCACCTACTTCTACGTCGCGATCACCTTCAACCCCACTGAGGTCGCCGACAACATGAAGAAGTATGGTGGGTTCATCCCAGGTATCCGTCCGGGTCGGCCGACCGCCGAATATCTGGACTACGTGCTGACCCGGATCACCACTCCGGGCGCGCTCTACCTGGGGCTCGTCGCGCTGATTCCCATGGTGGCGTTCGCCATGCTGAACGCCACGCAGGACTTCCCCTTCGGCGGGACGAGCATTCTGATCGTCGTCGGCGTCGGACTGGATACCGTGAAGCAGATCGAATCTCAGCTCCAGCAGCGCAACTACGAAGGCTTCCTGCGGTAGATGCGTATCGTTCTTGTGGGCCCCCCGGGAGCGGGCAAGGGGACGCAGGCCCAGTTCATCGCGTCGCATCTGTCGATCCCGAAAATCTCGACGGGTGACATCTTCCGCGCCAACATCAACGAGCGCACCGAGCTCGGCACGCTGGCCAAGGAGTACATGGACCGGGGCGACCTGGTACCGGACGAGGTCACCGTCAACATGGTGCGCGACCGGCTCCAGCAGGAGGACGCCGTCGACGGCTTCCTGCTGGACGGGTTCCCGCGCAACGTGCCGCAGGCCGAGACCCTGAAGAAGATGCTCGCCGAGTGGGACACCCGGCTGGACGTCGTCCTCGAACTCGTCGTGGACGAGGACGAGGTTGTCCGGCGGCTGTCCGGCCGGCGGCAGTGCCCGCAGTGCAGCCGCATCTGGCACATCGACTTCGACGACAAGCGGGACGGCGTCTGCGACGACTGCGGCGGAACGCTGTACCAGCGCGACGACGACCGCGAGGAGGTCGTCCGGCACCGCCTGGAGGTCTACGCGGAACAGACCGCGCCGCTCGTCCAGTTCTATTCTGATGAGGGCATCCTGCGCGGCATCGACGCGACCGGACCGGTCGAGGACGTCACCCGGCGGGCCCTGGACGCGCTGCGTCCGTTCGAGAAGTAGATCGCCGGGCAGGCGGGAGTCGGGATTCCCCCCGAGGCCCTGGCCGCCCCTGGGGGAGTGACAGTGTTCAAACGGCGCAAGCCCGCCATCCAGATCAAGACGCCCGAGCAGCTCGAGCTCATGCGGGCGGCCGGCCTCCTGGTCGGCCGCACGCTGGAGCTGCTGCGCGAGGCGGTGAAGCCCGGCATGTCCACGCTGGACCTGGACAGGCTGGCCGAGCAGCACATCCGGGACAACGGCGGCATCCCGTCGTTCAAGGGCTACCACGGGTTCACCGGCACGATCTGCGCCTCGGTCAACGAGGAGATCGTGCACGGCATCCCGCGTCCGGACAAGACGCTGCGCGACGGGGACGTCATCTCGATCGACTGCGGCGCGATCGTCGAGGGCTGGCACGGCGACTCCGCGATCACCGTCCCGGTGGGGGAGATCACTCCCGAGCTGCGCAAGCTGCTGGACGTGACCGAGACGTCCATGTGGCACGGCCTGGCGGCGGGCGTCGTCGGGGCGCGGCTGACCGACATGTCCCACGCGATCGAGTCCTACGTCCGCTCCCAGGGCGACTACGGGATCGTCGAGGGCTACGGCGGGCACGGCATCGGCACCGAGATGCACATGGACCCGCTGATCCCGAACCACGGCGCTCCCGGGCACGGCCCGGTGCTGGAGGCGGGCATGTGCTTCGCCGTCGAGCCGATGGTCAACCTCGGCACCAAGGACACCGACGAGCTCGAGGACGGCTGGACCGTGATCACCACGGACGGCGGGGCCTCGGCGCACTTCGAGCACACGTTCGCCGTGACGCCCGAGGGCCCGCGCGTGCTGACCGCGCTGGACGAGGGCCGGGAGTGGTTCGCCAAGCTCGGCCTCTGACCGCCCGTCCGGCCGCCCGTGCAGGCGGTCGATGCCGGGGCCCGGCGGGCGCGGGCGGTCGCCGAAGGGTGTCGCCAGGTACCGGTCCCAAGGTGCACCGGGCTCCCTTGAGGGCACCGCGCATCCTTGGGCACTCTGGAGGTAGCGGCGGATCGCACTTCCGCCGCCACCGACGACGCTGAAGGGGTCGTGATGGCGCCCAATCCTGATTTCCGAGCCTCGGACGCCGACCGGGACCGGGTGGCCGCCAGCCTGCGCGAGCACACCGCGGAGGGCCGGCTCACCATGAACGAGCTCGAGGAGCGCCTGGAGGCGACCTACGGGGCGAGGACCATGGGCGAGCTGGAGCGGGTGACCGCCGACCTGCCCGAGGCCGACCTGCACCACCGGCCGATTCCGGCCTACCAGCGCGCGACGGTCGCGCCGAAGTCGCGCGGCGGGACGGTCTGGTACGGGACGCGCGCCATGTGGGCCGCCTGGGCCGTCGTCGTCGGGGTGAACCTGGCGATCTGGGCGATCCTCGCGGTGACCTCGCCGGTCGTCCCGTACCCCTGGTGGCTGTGGGTCGCCGGTCCGTGGGGCGTGATGCTGCTGGCCCGGAGCCTGTTCGGGACCGACCGGCGCCGGTGACCGGCCGCCGAGCCGGCGCCGACGAGAACCGGAGTGGACGAGAAGAGGCCCCCGCCGAACCCGGCGGGGGCCTCTTCCGCGT
The DNA here is from genome assembly GCF_040675125.1 of Spirillospora sp. NPDC049652. Lineage (NCBI taxonomy): Bacteria > Bacillati > Actinomycetota > Actinomycetes > Streptosporangiales > Thermomonosporaceae > Spirillospora > Spirillospora sp. NPDC049652. Next base: position 3,052 of record NZ_JBFAOF010000059.1, read on the forward strand.
TCTCGCGGCGGTTCAGTCGACCTCCATCAGCGGGCGGTAGTTGCCCGTGGGGACGAAGTGGCTGACCGCCGACTCGCCCTCGATCAGGTGGATCGCGAAGCCCGCGGGCTCGCCCGTCAGCGCGCCCCGGCCCGGCTGGGTGAGGTCGAGGAAGAGCTGGCGGTAGGTGCTGGACGTGGTGGTGCAGGACGTCCCGGCCAGGCTGCCGGCCGAGCTGCGGTGCACGTGCCCGCTGATCACCCGGACGACCTGCCGGTGCCGCTTGAGGATCTCGGCGAGGCCCTCGGTGCCGGACAGGCCCGTGTCGTCGATGAACCGGATGCCGATCCGGTACGGCGGGTGGTGGGTGGCGACCACGGTCGGGACGTCCGGTCGCTCGGCGAGCGTCGCGTCCAGCCAGGCCAGCCGTTCGACGTCGAGTTCGCCGGAGGCCGAGCCGGGGATCGTGGTGTCGCAGCAGACCAGCCGGATGCCGGCGACGTCCACGGCGTACTGCACCGGCGCGCCGGGGCCGCCGCTGCCCGCCACGGCGGGGTGGTCGCGGAAGGCGTGCCGCAGGGCGTCCCGGTCGTCGTGGTTGCCGGGCAGCGGGTAGACGGCCATCGGCAGCGGGGACAGCAGCGCGTGCAGCCGGGCGTACTCGATCGGGCGGCCGCCGTCGGCCAGGTCGCCGGTCAGCACGACCGCGTCCGGCCGGGCGGGCAGCGCCAGCAGGCTGGACACGGCGGCGCGCAGCCCGCGGATCGGCCCCGAGGCGTCGTCCACCTCACCGTTCTGGCCGACCGCCAGATGGATGTCGCTGAGCTGCGCAATGATCGCCATTGATCCTCCCCCTCCTCCAAGCGAACCACGGACCGGACCGGTTCGCACGCCCCGTCGCCGCCCGCCCTCGGCGTCCGTGCCGGAGGGAGCGCTGACTCGATCTTTGCGCCGGTTTGACCGGCCTGTCGAGGCGGCCGGGCAAAGAATGATCACCGGTTCCGTCCGACCCCGGGACCGGTGGGGGAGACCATGCCCTTCCAGCGGCCCGGCGCGCGTGCCGCGCCGGCCTGCGCCCTGCTCCGGACCGCGCTCGCCGCCGCTCCGGCCGCTCGCGCGGACGACGGGGTGACGGTGAAGCCCCGGAAGGGACACCTTCGGGCGGGGCGGACGCTCACGATCATAGCCCCGGCGAACTGCGCCGATCCCGAGGCGCGTTCGGTCCCGGCCCCCGCTCCGGCCGCCGCCCGGGGCGGGACCGGCCGGCCGATCCGGACGCCGATGATCAAGACGGACACGGCCCCACCCCGCGAACATCACCGCCACCGGTCACATCAGACAGAACATGCTCACCTTCTGGCACACCTTCCGTTCCCCCTGCTCCTCACGGAACGCGGGGCGCGCGGCCAAACGATCAAGGTGTACGGCCCGGTTTCCGGGGGAGGCCGGTTGGAATCCCATCGTGGGCGGACGCCCGGAGGGCTTCGGCACGGCCGGGGCCCGCGGCCGGACGGAAATGCCCTCGGCGGGCGCTGGTTGGCGTTGTGGACGCGGAGGAGAGTGAATGGCTAGGCCATGCCGGGGACGGCGTCGTCGGCGGGCACGCTGCCTCCTGGCGGCCGCGCCGGGACTGTCCCGCCCAGTCCACGCCCGAGAAGTAGCGCGCCCCTCCCCGGCCCCCGGACGCCCCTTCTCTCACCCGCTCGGCTTCTCCGCCTGTGGGCTTGGGATTCGAAGCCACGCGGCCTTTCCGCTTCCCGAGGCCGTCCCGCCGAAACGGCTGGGCGCACCGGCGCCGCTGGGCGTCGCGCTGGCCCCGGCCATCCCGACACGGCTGCTGATCCCGGGGATCGGCGTGTCCGCCCCTCTCGGACGCGTCGGACGCGACGACTTCGGCGGGATCGAGCCGCCACCGTCAGGCGTCCCGAACCGCGCGGGCTGGCTCGCGTCCGGGCCGACCCCGGGCGAGCCGGGAGCCGCCGTGGTGCTCGACCGCCCGGACGCGGGGGCGGGACCGGCCGTCCTCGCGCGCCTGCCCGAGATGCGGGCAGGCGGGATCATCGCGGTGGCCCGGCTGGACGGCACGGTCGCGGTGTTCCGCATGACCCGCGCCGAACAGGTGCCGAAGGGCCGGTTCAGCGAGGCGCGGGTGCTGCTGGGCGGAACCGTCCCGGAACTGAGGCTGATCACCTGCGCCGGACGGTTCGACCACGTCAGACGCGCGTATGACGACGATCTCATCGTCTATGCGACGTTCGCGGCCGCCTACCGGACCGCGGACCTGGCCGCCATGTCCCGCGGCTGACCCATCCTGAGCCCCGCGGGCGGGGCGGGCGGCGAGGGTCAGGCCACGTGCGTGAGGACGGCGCTGAGCGCCGACGTGACGTCCTCGGGGGCGGGGGCTATGTCCGGGACCACGTCGCGGAGCGCGAGCCAGCCGTTGATGGCCTGGGTGGTCGGACGGGCCTCGCGGAGCTGGGGGTCCTCGATGTCGTACCAGGCGGCGATCTTGGACCAGCGCCAGAGCCGGTGCCCGCCGGTCGACATCTCCGAGGCCGGGAAGCCGCCCGGCCCCCGCGCGCCGGTGATCGACAGCCGCACCGACTCCACGGACCGCCGCACCCGTTCGGCGATGTCCCGGATCGTCAGCAGCGGGTCGGCCTCGACCTGGCGGACGTGCAGCCCGGGAGCGGCGGCCTCCAGGTGGGCGACGACCTGCATGACGGCCTCGGCGAGGGTCGTCGCGTGCCAGGTGGCGGTGGCGTTGCCCGCCCGTCCGGCGTGCTGGGGCTCGGTGATGATGGAGACCGTGACCTGACCGTGGGTGCGGTCGAAGAGCGGGTCCAGCTCTTCCTCGTAGAGGGGACGGCTGAGGATCAGCGCGAAGTCATAGCTCGGCATCCGTCCTCCCCTGGTCGTTCGTCCTCCTGGAAAGGTACAACGCGCGAGCGCTGTATGCTTGTGTCGGGAGCAGTATCCGGTGCCGGGTCGTGGGATGATTTCGCGTTCCACCGCCCGGTGACGTACACTCTTGTGTCGGTCCGTGTTCGGCCGCCTTGAATCCCTGCTTTGGCGCGTGTGTGTGCCCGGGCCTGGGTGCGGCCGGGGTTTCTCCACTCCGTCGGCGATCTCCAGATCCCCATGACGTGAGCGGTGACGGCGCGGGCCGCGTCCAATGAGCCGATCAGCGAAGCGCGGAGGACATGCCCAAGAAGGAAGGCGCCATCGAGATCGAGGGCACCGTCATCGAGTCCCTCCCGAACGCCATGTTCCGGGTTGAGCTGGACAACGGGCACAAGGTGCTCGCCCACATCAGCGGCAAGATGCGGATGCACTACATCCGGATCCTGCCGGACGACCGCGTCGTCGTGGAGCTGAGCCCCTACGACCTCACGCGCGGTCGGATCGTCTACCGCTACAAGTAGTCACTGGGGTTGCCTCTCGCGTGTGTGGCGGCACGCGGGTGACCCTGTACCCATAGGAGACCCAGTGAAGGTCAAGCCGAGCGTCAAGAAGATCTGCCAGAAGTGCCGCGTCATTCGCCGGCACGGCCGGGTCATGGTCATCTGCTCCGACCCGCGCCACAAGCAGCGTCAGGGCTGACGCCCACCCACTGATCCACGCATCGCAGCCTTCGCACGCGGTCGCCGTACGGCCCGGTCGAACAAGATCGGGTCGTACGGCACCGTCGTGTGAAGGGGCCACCCCCGGACGGAGGCCGGGGCCGCCACCCGAAACGAGTTCCGGGTGTGTGCGGACGCGATGCGCCCACACCTCCGTCTACGAAGGGAACCGCCAGAGATGGCACGCCTCCTCGGCGTCGACCTCCCGCGCGACAAGCGCGTGGAGATCGCTCTCACCTACATCTTCGGCATCGGTCGCACCCGCGCCCAGGAGACGCTGGAGAACACCGGCGTCGACCCGAACACGCGGGTCCACCAGCTCAGCGACGACGACCTGGTGAAGCTCCGCGACTGGATGGAAGCCAACTACAAGACCGAGGGTGACCTCCGTCGCGAGATCCAGGCCGACATCCGCCGCAAGATCGAGATCGGCTGCTACCAGGGCATTCGGCACCGCCGCGGTCTGCCCGTGCACGGTCAGCGGACGCAGACGAACGCGCGTACCCGCAAGGGCAAGAAGAAGACCGTGGCCGGCAAGAAGAAGGCCGGCAAGAAGTAGTAGTCCGCCGGGACTCATCCGTCCCGGACGGATCGACGACCTCAGAGGAAGAGAGCAGAGATGCCTCCCAAGAGCCGTGTCGGCGCGAAGAAGGTGCGCCGCAAGGAAAAGAAGAACGTCGCTCACGGGCACGCCCACATCAAGAGCACGTTCAACAACACCATCGTCTCGATCACCGACCCCAACGGGAACGTGATCTCCTGGGCCTCGTCCGGCCACGTCGGCTTCAAGGGCTCCCGCAAGTCCACCCCGTTCGCCGCGCAGCAGGCCGCCGAGGCCGCCGCGCGCCGCGCGATGGAGCACGGGATGCGCAAGGTCGACGTGTTCGTCAAGGGTCCGGGCTCGGGCCGTGAGACCGCGATCCGCTCCCTCCAGGCCACCGGCCTCGAGGTGGGCTCGATCCAGGACGTCACGCCCGTTCCGCACAACGGCTGCCGCCCGCCGAAGCGTCGCCGGGTCTGAGCACCGTAGGGGAGATCACAGAACAATGGCTCGTTACACCGGTGCGGACTGCAAGCTCTGCCGCCGCGAGAAGATGAAGCTGTTCCTCAAGGGCAGCAAGTGCGAGGGCCCGAAGTGCCCGATCGAGATCCGGCCCTACCCGCCGGGTGAGCACGGGCGCGGTCGTCCCAAGGAGACCGAGTACCTGCTCCAGCTCCGCGAGAAGCAGAAGGCCAAGCGCATCTACGGCATTCTCGAGCGGCAGTTCTCGAACTACTACGTCGAGGCCAACCGCCAGCAGGGCAAGACGGGTGACAACCTGCTCTCGCTGCTGGAGCGCCGCCTGGACAACGTCGTGTACCGCGCGGGCTTCGCCAAGTCCCGCGACATGGCCCGCCAGCTGATCCGGCACGGCCACATCCGGGTGAACGGCAAGAAGGTCGACATCCCGAGCTTCCTCGTCTCCGAGGCCGACATCGTGGACGTCAAGTCCAAGTCGCTCGAGATGACGCCGTTCCAGGTCGCCAAGGCCGAGGCCGGCGAGCGCCAGGTTCCGGCCTGGCTGGGTGTGGACGCCGAGCGGATGCGCATCTTCGTGCACTCGCTGCCGGTCCGCCAGCAGATCGACGCTCCCGTCCAGGAGCAGCTGATCGTCGAGCTCTACTCCAAGTAAGGGCTCACCGGGCCCCTCGCGGGCCCACCGGGTTCGCACGGACCCGCCCGGCCCCGCCGCGAGGCGGGGCCACCGGGTCTCCGCCCCACGGCGGAGACCCGTTCGTCTCGCCGCCCGCCCGCGCCGACGCGTGGACGGGCGGCGGACAGGGAAGAACTCCACCTGCGGTCGTCATATAGCGGGCACCGCGGAAAGAAGGAAAACCCATGCTCATCGCTCAGCGTCCCACCCTCACCGAGGAGCAGGTCGACGAGTACCGGTCGCGGTTCACCATCGAGCCGCTGGAGCCGGGCTTCGGCTACACGATCGGCAACTCGCTCCGCCGCACCCTGCTGTCGTCCATCCCCGGAGCCGCTGTCACCAGCATCCGGATCGAGGGCGTCCTGCACGAGTTCTCCACCGTTCCGGGGGTGAAGGAGGACGTCACCGACATCATCCTGAACCTCAAGGAGCTCGTCGTCTCGTCCGAGCACGACGAGCCGGTGGTCATGTACCTGCGCAAGCAGGGCCCCGGCGAGGTCACCGCGGCCGACATCGCGCCGCCGGCGGGCGTGGAGGTCCACAACCCGGACCTGCACATCGCCACCCTGAACAACAAGGCCAAGCTGGAGATGGAGCTGACGGTCGAGCGCGGCCGCGGCTACGTCTCGGCCGCCCAGAACAAGCAGCCGGGCCAGGAGATCGGCCGGATCCCGATCGACTCCATCTACTCGCCCGTGCTGAAGGTCACCTACAAGGTCGAGGCGACCCGAGTCGAGCAGCGCACCGACTTCGACCGCCTCATCCTGGACGTGGAGACCAAGGCCGCGATGCTGCCGCGCGACGCGGTGGCCTCGGCCGGCAAGACCCTCGTCGAGCTGTTCGGCCTGGCCCGGGAGCTCAACGTCGAGGCCGAGGGCATCGACATGGGCCCGTCCCCGACGGACGCCGCGCTCGCCGCGGACCTGGCCCTGCCGATCGAGGAGCTGAACCTCACGGTCCGCTCCTACAACTGCCTCAAGCGCGAGGGCATCCACTCCGTGGGCGAGCTGGTGGCCCGCAGCGAGCAGGACCTCCTGGACATCCGCAACTTCGGCGCGAAGTCCATCGAGGAGGTCAAGCAGAAGCTCAACGACATGGGCCTCTCGCTGAAGGACTCCCCGCCCGGGTTCGACCCGTCCGCCGCCGCCGACAACTACGGCGACGACGACGGCGGCTACGCCGAGACCGAGCAGTACTGATCCCGGCATACCGTTAACACGTCCATCTGACCCGCCGCCGGTACCTGGTACGGCCGGCGCGGAGATTTGCCACCGGTTCCTGACCCGGCCGGTGCAAGAAGGGAACGACCATGCCTCAGCCCACCAAGGGCGCCCGTCTGGGCGGCAGCGCGGCTCACCAGAAGCTGCTTCTGGCGAACCTGGCGACCTCGCTGTTCGAGCACGGCCGCATCACCACCACCGAGGCCAAGGCCCGCCGCCTGCGTCCGCTGGCGGAGAAGCTGATCACCAAGGCCAAGAAGGGCGACCTGCACAACCGTCGCCTGGCCGCCAAGACGATCCGGGACAAGGGCGTGCTGCACACCCTGTTCACCGAGATCGCCCCGGCGATGGCCGAGCGCCCCGGCGGCTACACCCGGATCACCAAGCTGGGCCCGCGCAAGGGCGACAACGCCCCCATGGCGGTCATCGAGCTGGTGACCGAGCCGGTGTCGGCGTCGTCCCGTCCGGCCACCGCGGCCCCGGCGCAGGCCGAGGCCCCGGCGGAGACCCCGGCCGAGACCACCGAGGCCAAGGCCGAGGGCTCCCAGGCCAAGCTCGAGGAGAGCGCGGAGTAAGGACCCTCCGGGGATCTTTCTCGCTCGACATGTGAGGGCCCGCCGTCCCCCTACGGGACGGCGGGCCTGATCTTTGAGAGAATGGATCACATGGTCAGGGGGGCGATGATGCACTGGGGCACTCCACCGGAGGGGGACCGCCCGGCGCCGGGCGTCCGCCCCGGCGGGACACGCGAGGACTGGTTGGACGCGCTATGGCCGATGGACCGGCCGACGGACCGGACGACGGACAGGACAAGGAACCCCCGCCACCCATGACCGCTCTCGTACGACTCCGGCTCGACATCGGCTACGACGGGTCGGACTTCGCGGGCTGGGCCCGGCAGCCCGGCCAGCGCACCGTCCAGGGCGTGATCGAGGACGCCCTCGCCCGCGTGCTGCGCCTCGACCCGCCGCCGGTGCTGACCGTCGCCGGGCGCACCGACGCGGGCGTGCACGCGCGCGGGCAGGTCGCGCACGTGGTGGTGCCCGTCGCCGCGTACTCGGCGATCAACGGCACGCTGCCACGCCGCCTCGCCGGGCTGCTACCGCCGGACGTGCGGGTCTGGCGCGTCACGACCGCCCCCGAGGGCTTCGACGCGCGGTTCTCCGCGCTGGCGCGCCGCTACGCCTACCGTGTCTGCGACGATCCCGTCGGTGTGGACCCGCTGCGCCGCCACGACGTCCTGTGGCACCCGCGTCCGCTCGACATCGACCGGATGAACGCCGCCACCAGGCTGATGCTGGGCGAGCACGACTTCGCCGCGTTCTGCCGCAAGCGCGAGGGCGCGACGACCATCCGCGAGCTGCAGGTCTTCGAGTGGAACCGGGAGGCCCGGCACCTGGCGGTCGCCACGGTGAAGGCCGACGCGTTCTGCCACTCGATGGTCCGCGCGCTGGTCGGCGCGATGCTGGTCGTCGGGGACGGCCGGCGCGCGATCGACTGGCCCGCCGAGGTGCTGGGCGCGCGGGTCCGGGACTCGGCGGTGAACGTCGCCCCGGCCCACGGCCTGTCCCTGGAGGAGATCTCCTACCCGGACGACGCCGATCTGGCCGTCCGGGCGCAGCAGACCCGGCGGGTCCGGACACTGTCCAGCTGAGCCCGGCTGCGCCTGCTTCTGCGGCGGGCGTCCAGGCTGCTGGTGAGGTGCTGAACGTGACGCGCCCGGTGCCATTGGGCACCGGGCGCGTTTTTTGGTCTCAGGAGCCGGTCAGCCGCGTGCTCGGGCGTCGAGGGCCTTGGTCCCGTAGTCGAGGAACTGTTGCGCCAGGCCCTTGATCTGGGTGTCCTGGGGCGTGATGCGGGTTCCATCGGTGTAGGTCGCGTACGCGTATGCGACGTAGCGGCCTCGAACGGTGGCGGCAGCGTAACCGCCCGCGCCGTCGATATCGGGCGTCCGTGGACCGCTGAGCCCCCGGAACCATTCGTACTTCCCTGGGTTCCCCGCGCGGCTCACCCGCACGGCGGCGTCGTGGTTCGGCAGGACGGCGACGCCGCTGGTGACGGCGAACTTCTTGTCGTCGCTGACGAACGTCACCCGCACGACGGAGCGGCAGCCGTCGTGCGCGAGCGCCTCGGCCATCGAGCCGCGCGCGGTCAGGCCGCACTGGTGGTTGACCGACGACCGGTCCCGCTGGAAGGCGTGCCCGCCGAGCTGGACGGCGGGCGCCGGGAACACCTCGGTCAGCGCCAGCGGCTTCGTGTCGGTCTTCTCACTGTTGATGTCCACAGGGTGATGGACGGGCGCGCTCGGCGACGCTCCGGCGGGCCGGCTGGGGGACGCTCCGGCCTGCGGGTTGTCCTTGACCTTCGTCTTGCTCCCGTCGCCGCCGCCCAGCGCCGCGCTCGCTGCGAGGGCGCCGACGACCACGATCACCGCCGCTGCGACGCCGCCGCCGAGCAGGAGCCGCTTGCGCTTCTTGTCCTGGTCGGAGGCCGTCCGGGCGTCCGGGCGTTCGCCGAGCGGGCCGGGCGGGAAGGGCAGCGGCCCGGTGTTGCCGTCGTTCGGGGCGTGCGGTCCGTTCGGACCGTTCGGGCCAGGGAACGGTGGCGGGGGCGCGACCATGGTGGCCTGCGCCGCGCCCGATGCGCTCGGCGCGTTCGCCGCGGCCTGGGCCGGGGCGGCCTGCATCGGCGGGACGGTCGGCATGTCGGTGACCGTCGCCGGACCGCCCTGCTTCGGGGCGTCGGCGACGGTGCGCTCGGAGGGCGGCAGGACCACCGCAGGCGGCAGCGCCACACCGGGCGGCAGGATCGCGTCCGGCGTGAGGACGGGCCCGGACGAGCGGCTGTCGGTGTTGGCCGCGTTAGCCGCGTTGACCGCCATCGACGCCGTATGCGCCGCGTCCACCGTGTTCGCTGTGCTCGCCGTGGGAGCGGCCAGCGGCAGCGGAACGTCCGCGACCTGCGGCGCGACCTCTGCCGGAGGCTGCGGCCCGGTGCCGGTTCCCGGAGGCAGGACGGGCGTGCCGTCCGGGACGGTCTCCCGGGCGGGACGCGGCGTCGGCTCGGGGGTGGCCGGGCGCGGGGCCGGGTCGGAGACGCCCTGGCCCGCGACCAGCCGGTCGTTCGTCGCCGGAGCCGCCGAGGTGCCGGCGTCGGCGTCGGCGCCGGTGGCCTGCGGGGCGGGGGGCTCTGGACGGGTGGGTTCCTCGGGTTCCGGCTCGTCCGAGTCGGTGGACTCCGCGGCCCACCAGGGGGCCTGGAGCCGGAACGGGGTCGGGATGCGGGGTTGGCCGCCAGCGGGCGCCGGTTCGTCATGGCCGAAGCTCGGCGGCGCGGAGGGGGCGGGGTTGGAGGGGGGGGGGTCCGCCGCCGCCTCGGCGGGACGGATCTCGTCAGGTTCAGGCATGGGGGTTCATGTCCTCGTGCCGATCAGCTCCGGTAGGGCTTGCCCTCGGTCTCCCGGTAGTGCAGCGCCACGCCGAGGCCGCTGCCCTGGATCACCTGCTGGCCGAAGTCGGAGACGTCCTTGTGCGCGCTGTCGGCGATCTTCTTGCCGTCCGGGCGCTGCACCCAGGTCATGACCAGGTAGTGGCCCCGTGCTTCGGCGGTGCCGAGGGCGAGCCCGGTGCCGATCTTCTTGGTGTTGCCGGCGCCCGGCAGCGGCTTCAGGTAGGCGTCCTTCGCGGCCGCCGCCCGCACCGCCGTCTTGGCCGCGGTCTCGGTCTTGAGGTTGAAAACTCCGACGGTGCCGATCAGCTTGCCGTCGCCGCGCGTGTAGGTGGCGCGGAGCACCTGGGAGCAGCCGCCCTTCTTCACTGACGCGGTCAGGGACGTCCCGCCGACCGCACCGGTGCAGGTCTTGGCGGCGTTCCAGCCGGTCCGCTTGTACTTCTCGCCCGCGCCGCGGAACGCGGACTTGCCGAAGATCTCGCTCAGGGTCAGCGGGCTGGGGTCGGTGGCCCGGGACTTCAGCTTCACCGGGCTGAGGGACGGGGAGGGCGCGCTGGACGGCGTGGAGGCCGCCGTCGGCGCGGGCTTGTTCGCCGCCGTGTTCGTCTTGCCCTTCGGCTTCGGGTCGTCCTTGAACATGGACGCCGCGGCGACGCCGCCGCCGATCAGCACGACGCCGGCCACGGCCGCGCCGCCGATGATCAGCGGCAGGTTGCGCTTCTTCGCCTTGCCCGGGGGCGGGCCCGCGACGTGCTGGTCGAAACCGCCGCCGGGGCCGAAGCCCTCGGGACCGCCGGGGCCGGCGGGACCACCGGGCCCGGGCTCGCCCGGCCCGAAGCCGCCGCCCCCGCCGAAGCCGTTCCCGTCGCCGAAGCCCTGCTGGGGGCCCCCGAAGCCGTCGTGGTCGCCGTGGCCCGCTCCGCCGAACCCCTGCGGGGCGTCGTCGAAGCCCTGCGGGGAGCCGCCGAACGAGGGCGGTCCGCCGAAGGCGGCCGTGCCGTTGGGGTCGCCGAGCGCGGCGGTCCCGTTCGGGTCGCCGTGGCCGGACGCGGCGTGCGGCGGCTCGGCCGCCAGACCGCCCGGGGGCGCGCCGAAGGAACCGGGGGCGAACCGGTTCTGGTCGTCATCCCACGAGACCGGCGCGGACTCCGCGCCGCCGGGACCGTGGGGCTGTCGCGGGGCGCGATCGGAAGGCCGGCCACCGTTGTCGCCTGTGTCACCGGGGTAACCCATGGCTTGGACCCTACCGTTCCTCATTCATGGCTCTGGACCCATCGGCACACCCACCATGACATGGGGGCGAACCGGGCGCCGCCGGTTTCGGGAACCTCGCGCGACGCCCGGGCGCGCTCACTTCCAGCCGAAGTCCTGCGTCCACAGCGGCCCGCCCGGACCGTCCGCGCGGCCGACACCGAGCGCCTTCAAGCCGCAGTTCAGGATGTTGGCGCGGTGTCCGGGGCTGTTCATCCAGCCCTTCATGACCGAGGCGGCGTCGGAGTAGCCCTTGGCGATGTTCTCCGCGCCCGGCTGCGTGTAGCCCTGGCGCCGGATCCGGTCCCAGGGGCTGTCGCCGTTCTTGGAGTCGTGGCTGAAGTAGCCGCGGGTCGCCATGTCCTGCGAGTGCAGGCGGGCGGCCTTGGTGAGGCGCGAGTCCAGGCGCAGCGGCGAGCACCCCGCCTTCGCGCGCTGCTGGTTGGTGAGCCGGAAGACGGCCGCCTCGGACGCGGTCGCGGTGGTCCCGCCTCCGCCGCCGGAACCTCCCGAGCCGCCGTTTCCGCCGGAGCCGGACCCGGAGCCGCCTCCGCTGCCCGGCCTGCTCGGGGAGGAGCCTCCGCCGGTTCCGCTGCCGGGCTTGGAGGTCGTGGGCTTCGAGCTGGGCTTCTTCGTGCTCGGCTTCGGCTTGGGCGCCTTGCTGGGGGTCTTGGACGGCCTCCGGGACGGGCTGCCGCTGGGCGAGCCGTCCGGCTGCGCGCCGCCTTCGCCGTCGAGCGTCGCCTGCGGCTTGGCCGCGGCGGTCGGCTTGCGGTCGCCGTCGTCCGAGGTGAGCTGGTTCACGGCCACGCCCGCGCCGACGACCAGGGCCATCGCCCCGGCCGCGCCGGCGATGATCAGCGGCGTCCGGCGCTTGCGGGAGGGGCCGCCGCCGGGAGGGGCGTCCCAGAAGTCCCGCCGGCCGGGACCGCCGGGACCGCCAGGGCCGCCGGGGCCTTCCGAACCGTAGGGGCCGGCAGGGATCTGCTCGGTGCGTCCGGTGGGGGAGTAGGCGAGCCGGTCGCCCTCCTCGGGGACGTGGGCCAGGGTGGCGTCCGCCGGGCCGTAACCGTGGGTTCGCGAAGCCTCGGCGTCGGACGGGCGGTGCCGTTCGTGCTCCAGCGGACGGGGGCCGGCGGGTGGCGCGAACCGGTCCGGAGCTCCGGCGGGCGGCCCGAAGCGGTACGGGTCCGCCGAGCCGAAGGCGTCACTGCCCGAACCGCCGGAAGGGCCGGAGGCCGGGCCGCCGAAGGACTGGCCGCCGGGGTAGGGGCCGGTGGAAGGGGGGCCACTGGCCGTGTGGCGTCCTGGGCCGTCCCGGTTGGGGTCGTCCGTCCGGGGGTCTCGGGGACGGGACGAGCGGGAGGCGCGGCGGGGAGGGCGCATCGATGCTCCTGGGGGCCGGGCCGGCACGCTGCCGGCGAGGGAGACCGGACGGGCGGCACCTTATCCATATATGGGACACAAAGGCTGCTGATCCGGGCCTGTTGATCTCGGCAAAGCCCGGATGCGGCCGGTTCGAGGGCCGGACGAGGGCGGGACGGGGTCGGGGCATGAGGCGGGATGGTGCATACTGGAGGATGGCCGGGAAAGTAGCCGTCGGCGGTTGACGAACGAGCACCTGAGCGCAGCGTGAGCACCGTGTAGCGGCCTCGCTTTGACCCGTGCCCGCGCGGCTGGATATGCTGCCCAGTCGCTGTATTGCGTGCCCGACCTCAAGGGGCGGGCGGCGATCACATCCGCGCGGCACGCCCGTCCCGCCTCCACAGGGCCGGGCGAGATCAACCGCCAGTCGACTAGAAACGAAGGTCTACGACCGTGCGCACGTACACCCCAAAGCCCGCTGACGTTCAGCGTCAGTGGCACGTCATCGACGCGACCGACGTCGTGCTGGGTCGGCTCGCGAGCCAGGCCGCGCAGCTGCTCCGGGGTAAGCACAAGGCGATCTACGCGCCGCACCTCGACACCGGTGACTTCGTCATCATCGTCAACGCCGACAAGGTGGCGCTGACCGGTAACAAGCTCCAGAACAAGCGCGCCTACCGGCACTCGGGCTACCCGGGCGGTCTCCGCTCGATGTCCTACGCCGACCTGCTCGCCAAGCACCCGGAGAAGGCCGTCGAGAAGGCGATCAAGGGCATGCTGCCCAAGAACACCCTCGGCCGCCAGATGCTCGGCAAGGTCAAGGTCTACGCCGGACCGGACCACCCGCACGCCGCGCAGAAGCCGGTCCCGTTCGAGATCACGCAGATCGCCCAGTAGCACCCCCGCCGTGCCCACCGGGTACGGCGTTCCCGATTCCGTGGCCGCCGGGGCACCCGTGACAGACGGGTCCGCCGCCCTGGCTAGAAGACCTCTGAGGAGAAAAGTGTCCGAGACCGGCACCGAGACGCCCGCCGAGGGCGTCGAGTACGACTCGTACGAAGACGCGCCGTCGGAGTACTCGACCGAGACCCCCGAGTCCGACAGCAGCACGCTCGGCCAGCCCATCGCCACGGGCCCCGCCGCCGCCACCGGCCGCCGCAAGGAGGCCATCGCGCGCGTCCGCATCGCCCCGGGCTCGGGCAAGTGGACCATCAACGGCCGCACCCTGGACCAGTACTTCCCGAACAAGGTCCACCAGCAGATCGTGAACTCGCCGTTCGTGCTGCTGGGTCTGGAGAACCAGTTCGACGTGATCTGCCGGGTCAACGGCGGTGGCACCACCGGCCAGGCCGGCGCCCTGCTCCTCGGGATCTCCCGGGCGCTCCAGTTCGCCAACATCGAGCACCGCCCGGCGCTCAAGAAGGCCGGGTTCCTCACCCGTGACGCGCGGGCGACCGAGCGCAAGAAGGCCGGTCTCAAGAAGGCCCGCAAGGCGCCGCAGTACAGCAAGCGCTAAGCGTTCCGATCGAGCCGCCGTGTCCCGTGTGGCACGCCCCCGACCCCCGTTCGCCGCGGGGTCGGGAGGCGTCCGCGGGCGCGGCGGCTCGTTCGCATTTCACGGGGACGGGCGGGACGCGCCGCATCCGGGGCGCGGCCGCCATCGCGGACTACATTGAGCGTGCCGACGTGCGGGGTCGGGGTCCCCGCGCCCGGCCGGGCTAGGAGTTGATCGTGGGTCGTCTGTTCGGAACCGACGGGGTGCGCGGGCTCGCCAACCGCGACCTCACCGCGCCGCTCGCCATGGAACTGTCGGTCGCGGCCGCGC
>NZ_JBFAOF010000060.1:0-17356 GCF_040675125.1 Spirillospora sp. NPDC049652
CGCCGCTCGACCTCGACCGGCTGGCGCGGACGGCGCTGGCGGGAGACGCCGACTGGGCCGCCGCGTTCCAGGCCCGCGCCGACCGGCTGGACCACGAGGCGACCAGGGACATCGTCGCCGTCGTTGCGGGAACGGATGCGACGCTCGCCGCGGAGCTGCGGACCCGTCGGGACGACCTAGTCGCCGCCGCGCGGGCGGAGCGGGAGTGGCGCGTGGACGAGCTGCGGGACGAGATCGCGCTGTGGCGGCGCGACGGCGTGCTGACCGAGGACCAGGTCCGGCGGCTCACCGAGGACCTGGTGCCGCTCACCGCCGAACGCGCCGACTTCGACCGGGTCAGCCGGGAGCTCGGCGAACTGCGTGCCCGGGCCCTCTCCGAACGGGCGGAGGCCATCGAGGTCGAGCGGGAACGGCTGGCCCGGATCGAGAGCACCCTGTCCGCCGCGGACGCCGATCGGGTGCGCGACTGCGTCGACAAGGGCGACCTGACCACCGCGCGCGAGTCCCTCGCCCAGGTGGAGGTGGGCAGGTCACTGCCGCAGCGTTCCACCGAGCCCGACCACTTTGCCCTGTTCTACCCCGAATTCCCGCGCGTCTTCGCCCGCCGCGCCCAGGACGGACGCCGCACCCGTTCCCCGGAACAGAGCGGGCTGCTCGGCTCGCTCAAGGATGCCGTCCAGGTCGGGAAGGCCCCGGCGGACGCCGACCTCGAACGGCTGCTGGAGCAGGCCGGGATCGACATCGGCGGGATGCGCGCCGCCAGCCACTCCATCGCCCGGGACGGCCTGCGGCAGTGGCTGGCCTGCGCCCAGGGCGGCAAGCGCAGCGTGGGCAACCTGAGATCCTCGATCGCCCGCGTGCTGAAGATGATCGGGCTGGAGGGCGACCAGCAGGAGATCGAGACCACGCCCGACCGCTGGTGGCTCGATCTGCGCAATGTCCGCTCCACCGAGCGTGCGCCGCTGCCCGCCTTCGGCAGCGGGATGAGCCCGTCCGGGAACCGGCTCCGACTGCTGCTGGTGTGGCGGCAGCCGGACCCGCGCAAGTTGATCGACCTGCTGCGCGGCCAGCCCGAGGGACAGACGGTGCTGGTCCTGTACTTCGGTGTGCTCTCCGATCGGGACCGCGGCGAGCTCGCCCGGCTCGTCCGCAGGCACACTGGAGCCCGCCGTCAGGCGGCCGACCACTGGCCCGTCGCCGGGGTCCTGGACGACGCGGCCATCGCCTACCTGGCCTGCCACCCCGACAACTGGGCGGTGACCGTCACCCTGATGGCGCCGTTCACGGCCACCAACCCCTACATCTCCGCCAGCGACGTCAGCCTCGTGCCCGACGAGATGTTCTACGGCCGCCGAGCTCAGCTCGACAGGGTCATCGACCGTCGCGGCCCGTCCTTCGTGTACGGCGGGCGGCAGCTCGGGAAGTCGGCGCTACTGCGCAAGGCCGAGCGGGAGGTGCGCGACAAGGACACCGACCGCACGGTGATCCTGGAGACGATCCAGCACATCGGCCGGGACCCGGCCAGCTCACTGTGGCCGCGGCTCGGTGAGCGGCTGTGCAAGGCCGGGATCGTCCGGCGCGGCCTGACCACCCGCGACCAGGTGGTCGAGGGCATGCGCGACTGGAGCGAGTCCAACCCGCACCAGCAGCTGCTCATTCTGCTGGACGAAGCCGACGACTTCCTCAACCGGGACGCGGCTCAGGGGCGCTTCCGGGACGTCGGCGCGCTGCGCGACCTGATGCACGACACTGACCGGAGGATCAAGGTCGTCTGGGCTGGTCTGCACCAGACCGTCCGTTTCCACCGGCTGCCCAACCAGCCCCTGCCGCATCTCGGCGGACAGATCGCGATCGGCCCGCTGGACCCGCAGGACGCGTTCGACCTGCTGGTCAAGCCCTTCGGCACGCTCGGCTTCCGGTTCCCCGAGACGCTGGCCGCCCGCGTCATCGCCGAGGCCAACAACGCTCCGGCGCTCATCCAGCTCTTCGCCGAGAAGTTGCTGACCCGGTTGCGTGACGACCCCGACACCCTCACCACGCTGCCCTACACGATCACGCGCGAGCATGTGGCGAGCGTCTGGCGGGACAGCAAGCTGAGGCGCGATTTCCGGGACCGCTTCGAGTGGACCCTGAACCTCGACAACCGGTACAAGGTCATCGCCTACACCGTCGCCCTGCAGGCCCTCTACTCGGGAGCGTCGGCGGGCCTGAGCGTCGCCGAGCTGCGTCGCGAGTGCCAGAGCTGGTGGGAGGAGGGCTTCGCGGACTGCACCAGCGACGCGTTCCGGCTGCTGCTTGAGGAGTGTGTCAACCTGGGCGTACTCGGAGTGGATGGGGACCGGTACCGGCTGCGCACCCCGTACATCCTGGACCTGCTCGGCGGCACCCGAGAGGTCGAGTCCGTTCTCCTTAACCAGGACTTCGAACTGCCCGACGCCTTCGACGCGCACTCCTACCGGGCCTCCTACCACGACGGTCCGGAGCGGTCTCCGCTCAGCAGCGCCCAGCTCTCCCGGCTCCTGCGGTCCACCCCGCTCGTGCACGTCGTCGCCGGATCGCCGGCGCTGCAGGTCGAGCGCGTCGCCGCCGCACTGCAGGAGGGGGTAACCGACCGGGAGGGACTGCGGATCTGGACCCTGCGCGCGGGAGAGCGGACGCTGCGCGGGGCGCTCAACCAGGCCGCTCTCCAGGACGGCCAGCACGTTCTGCTCATCGACAAGGCCATGTGCGCCGATGCCGGGCCGTTCGAGCGGACGCTGGAGAAGATCCGCGGCCAGGTCACCGGCAAGGTCCGCGATCGGCTGTCGGTCGTCGTGGTGGCCGGTCCGGGCCTGGCCCCGTCGTGGGTCCGGGTCGGACGGCAGGACGATGTCGAGCTGGTCGAGCTGCGCCGGTTCGACCAGGCCGCCGTCCGGCAGTGGATGCTGGAGGAGTCCCAGGGCTTCCCGGACAAGCCCGGACAGCAACGGCTGCTGGAGGTGACCGGAGGGTGGCCGCTGCTGATGGGCAAGGTCGTCACGTGGTTCGCCGAGGACAACGACCGCGACCGGGCGCTGGAGCGATGCCGCGTGTGGTTGGCCGAGCACACGCACACGCTGCTGGAGGCAGCGGGCGTGGTCGCCGACTCCCGCCTCGCCGGGGCCTGGCGGACGTTGGTCGAGTTCGGCGGTCCGGCCGCGCCGGACGAGCTCGCCGAACTGCTGTCCATGCAGGGAGAGGAAGCCGGAAGCGGTCTGTCCCCGGCCGAACTCGACTCCGCCGGATACGGCAGCACCGCCGACCTGGTGGAGGCGCTCCGCGTGTTGGGCGCCCTCATCCCCGAGGGGACGAGGCTGACCGTGGAGCCCGTGCTCGCCGCCGCCACGCGGCGGGCCGGTGACGCGGCATGAGCGGCGATGCCGACGCCGCTCTGAACGCCGTGCTGCACGCGGTCGCGGAGGTGGTACTCACGCGGCCGCACCAGGCCGGGCTCGCCCGCGAGCCCGAGCGAATGGTGGCCGAGCAATCGAAGATCCTTCGCCGGGCGCTCGAAAAGGTCCCCGGTGTCCGAGCACGAGTGGCGGACCTGCTCGCGGAGCGCTCCCTGCCCGACCGGGCCGAGCCCTATGTCACGCTGCTCGTACACCCCGACGCCGAGGTGGTCCGCACTGGCCTCGTTCTGTGCGACGCCACCGGAAACCACCAGCGGGACCGGGCGGCGGCGCGCTCGGCCGAACGGCTCGAACGCAAGGTGGCGGATCTCCGTTCACGTCTGGAACGAGCGGAAGGACGGCTTGAGCACGCACGGCGGGAGATCTCCGAGAAGGACCGTCGGCTGGTCGAGGTCGGCGGAGCCTTGGCCGAGTACGAGGATCGACTAGTGGGCCTGGAAGAGCGTCAGGGCATCGAGCGGATCCGTTGGAAGGATCCCCACGCGCTGGCCGCTGCGCTCCTTGGCGTCCTGGAGCCGCTGCCGCCCAAGCCACGCGACGACGCCGCCTCCCGGGACCCCCGCGTGTATCGAAGCGGCGTGGCCGTGGCCTCCGCCAAGGCCACCGAAGCGACCGCGGACTCCCGGGACCGATACCTGGAGGACGTCGCCAGGACGGTGAAGCTCGACCGCAACAGGCTGCTGGACGTGCTCCGGGCCATGGTGGACCCGACACCGCCATGCGAACCCACGCCCGCGACGGTACGGGAACTCGACCTGCGGATCACGCCGCTAGGCGCCGGAACGGAGATCGGCGGATCCTGCTTGCTGGTCGAGGCGGGGGACACCCGCCTCCTGGTGGACGCCGGAACGGTACCCCGCGACGGGGCGCCGCCACCCGACATCGACCGGGCCCTCGCCGGACCGCTGCACGGCGTCGTGGTTACCCACGCGCACAACGACCACTGCGGGTACGTCCCCGCGCTGGTCGCCCGGCGGCCCGATCTGCGGGTCCTGGCGACGCCCGAAACGGTCCAGCTCATGCCCGTCATGTGGACCGACACCGTGAAGGTGACGCGTGGCCGCGACCGGGTGTGGTCCGAATGGGGCGCGGACTCCTCGGCCCACTACGGGCACGCGGAGGTCAGGGCGGCCGTGGGGCGGTGCGAGGAGGTTCCCTTCGGCGCGCGACGCCGTATCGGCGACCTGACGATCGAGCTGTTCCCCGCCGGGCACATCCTCGGCGCGGCGGGAGTGGTGGTCCGGGCCGGGGACCGGCGCGCCGTGATCACCGGGGACATCTCCGGGTTCGCGCAGGAGAGCGTGGATGGCTACCGGCTGCCCGAATCGGCCCCGGGGGCGGACCTTCTGGTCATGGAGTCCACCTGCTGCGGCGAGAACCACGGGGACCGAACCGGACGGGTGCACGAGCTGATCCGCTCGGTGGCGGAGATCTACGAGGGCGGCGGTCGGGTGCTGATTCCGGCCTTCGCGCTCGGCCGCGCGCAGGAGGTGGCGCTCATCCTCCGCCGCCACCTGCCGGACGTCCCTGTTCGCATCGACGGTATGGCGACGGATCTGGCGCATCTGTTCGAGAGCGCGACCGCGGGCTCGGAGCGGCCGCTGGAGATCTTCGGTGGCGCCGTTGCGGTCGCCGACCGCCCCCGCGAACTGGAGACCTTCCGGACGGGCGTGATCGTCTCTACCTCCGGGATGCTCACCGGCGGTCCCGCCGTCCAGTGGGCTCGGCACATCCTGCCCGAGCCCGGTAGCGCGCTGTTCGTCTCCGGCTACCAGGACGAGGAGTCGCCCGGCGCGGAACTGCTGCGGCTGGCCGGGCAGGGCGGTGGTGAATTCGCGCTGATGGACCGAGACGAGAAGATCAGTCTTCGGGTGCTGGCGAAGGTGGCCACCATGCGGCTGTCCGCGCACGCCGACCGGGGCGGCCTGCTGGAGATCGCCGACGGGGTGGCCGCCGCCCACGTCATGCTCGTCCACGGCATGGCCGGACGGCAGCGAAGGTTCGCCGAGGTGCTCGGGCACCGCGGACATCGGGTCGTGCGTACCGAGGAGTGGCGCGCGGGGTGAGACCGTGGCACCGGGGTCCGGCGACGGTCGGACCCCGGTGGCGTCAACCGGCGTCGGATGCGTCGGGGTCGTCCATCGGCAGCACGTACTCCTGGGCGAGGGCTGCCAGGTGCAGGGGGAGGGGCAGTGCCAGGGCCTCGGGGTAGTCGGGGGGCTGGCGGAGGATGTGCGCGGTCAGCGCCAAGGCCTCGGGAGAGTCGCCGTCATTCTCATGGCAGCCGAGGACGGCCAGCTCCATCAGGGTGGGGTTCCAGCCGACCTTGTCGGTGTCCAAGGTGAGCCTGCCCTCGTTGCCGCCGAGGGTGAGGGGGCGCGGGGCCAGCTTGTCACCCCTGACGGCCGACGAGCCGAACTGGACGGGCTTGGGGGTGGTGCTCCAGAAGACGCGGTCACCATGCGGCTCGTTCTCGGACACCCACAGGTTCGCCGGGATGCCGTTCGCCTCGCCCTTGGGGTGCACGCCCCACCACTGCGCGACCTCGCGGTTGCCGGCTCCGCGCACCCGCAGCAGGCGCAGGTCGGGATCCAGGCGGCGGGCGGGGGCGTGGCCGGTGCGGATCCGGTCCCGCTCGGCGCGGCCGTCCTGGATCCAGGTCCAGTGGCGGCGGGCGTTCTGCGCGTGGACGAACAGCAGGGTCGGGGTGCCGCGCAGGCGGCGCTGGACCTTCTGCAACCACTGCTCGGTCGCGCGGCGCTGCTCGTCGGCGGACTGGCGGCGCGTCGCCTGCGGCCGGGGGACGGGCTCGTCGGTGTCGACGGCGGCCTCGACCTCGGCGCGGGCGGCGAGCCGCAGCAGCATCACCGGATAGGGGACCCATTCGCCCGCGCCGTCGTCACCGGCCGGGTCGAAGCCCTCCACACGCGCGATGCCCGTGCCCCGCTCACCCGGCGTGACCAGGACGGCGACCGGAGAGTGCGCGGCCCAATGGTTGCGTGCGGTGCGGTTCTTCTGGACGAGCCAGATCGCCGCGTAGCGCAGGCCGTCCGGGAGGCCGCCGAGCGGGCCGGGCTCGGGCAGCACGCGCGCGCCGAGCTGGCGCAGGCCGTCATCCCACGCCATGAGAGCGCGGTGCCTGTCCTGCTTGCCGGCCTTCTTGGGGACCAGCACGAACTGGCTCAGCACGCCCGCGTCGGCGAGTCCGAGGCGCAGCGCGAACTTCGGGTCGTGGGCGGGCGAACTGAAACCGGTCGGATGGTCGATCTCGACCAGCGCCAGGGTCGGGTCGTCTCCGGGCTTGTCGGCGGCGGCGAACTCGGCGACGGCCTTGCGCCGGGCAGTGATGGCCGCCGCAGCCGCCGCACGGGACGGACGGCCCTTCTCCGGCAGCGCCAGGTCTTCGGCGAGACCGCCGGTGAGCTTCAGGCAGCGCAGCCGCACGGTCAGCTCCGGCGTGCTCCATTCCAGGACTGCGGCCGAACCCGGCTCAGCGTGCTCGAACTCCTCGGTGCTCGGGCGGACGCCGTCGTCCTGCAGGCCGAGATGCTCGATGAGAGCGGCGATCGCGGTGTCGCGCATCTCCGGTGTCTGCCACAGCAACCGCGCCTCCAGGACGGCTCCTCCTCCCAAGGCGGACACGGCGAACGCCGCAGCGGTGCGCACGGTCCGAGCCCGCTGCCGGGCGGCGGGGGCGTTGCTCGGGGTGGCACGGCCGAGCCGAGTCCGGCGGCGGCGCGGAACCGGACGAAGCTCGGGCGGCAACGCCTGCTCGGCCCAAGTGACGATCTCCGAGCGCTGGTTCGACATCAGCCCGGAAGCGACCGCGTGACCGCCCATCGCGGTGTTGTGCACGACTCCGGCGCGCATTTCGGAGGCGAGCCACTTCTCCGGGAACGTCAGGACCTCCTCGGCGGACGGAAACGGAGCCTGCAACGAGATCCCGTCCAGCACGCCGGTGGGACCGCCGTCCGCCCAGTCGGTGACGTATCCGTCGTCGGTGCGACGGCGCTCCAGCCGCGCGACGGCGAAGCGGTCGGACGGCGGCGCGCCCGGCAGCCACGGCACGGACGGCCGCAGCAGCACCGTGGCCCGGCGGCCGTAGGGCACGTGGACTTGTCCGGTCTTGGTGTTGACGCGGGTCGCCCAGCGGCGGATCCCGCAGTGCAGGTGGAAGCGCGGCATCGGGTTGAAGGGGACCGTCTGCAAGGTGATGTTGAGCCGGACCGAGAACCACCACGTGCGCCCTTTGGGGTCCTCGAACGGCCGGGGTTCCGACACCAGCTCGGCGCCCTGGTCCCGAGGTCCGCGTGGCATCGCGTGGAAACGCAGCCGTCCGCCCTCGAACTCGAACTCGGGCAGGTCCAGGACGCGGCGGGCGAGCCAGTCGGTCGTCAGCGTGTACTGGTGCGGCTGCGGCGCGGCCGTGCCGCCGTCGGTGACGGGGCAGCGCAGCAGCTCGAGCTCGACGTCCTGCCAGGCGGGTGGTGCGGCACCGAGCTTGCGCTGAACGGCGTTGCGCAGTTCCCGGTACACGCGGTCTCGTGCCAGCTCGGGGCGGAGGTCGCGCAGCCAGGCATTGAGCAGCAGCTGGAAAGCGCGCTCGGGGATCGGCTCGGTTTCAGCGGGCGAGCACAGCCACCAGCCCGGGGCGTCCGTTGCGCCGGGCGGCCTGGGCAGCGCGAGCAGGTCGGGGGCGAGTGCCTGGACGGCCTGCTCCATGCGCCGGGTGGGCGCCCTCCGCCAGGGCTCGGCGTCGGCGGGACGGCCGAGGTTGCACAGGTCGAGGATCGCCGACTGCCAGGTCTCGGGGAACCGGAGCGCGCGGTACCGCGCGGTGAGCGAGACATCGGGGGCGGCTGGAGCCCAGGCGGCTGCCTGGACGTGGTGGTATGCGGCCATGGGGGTCCTTTCGGGGTCAGGAGTGGTGCCGGATGGTGAGCAGCGCCCGGTGCAGCGGCCGGTAGAGGAGCCGTGCCACGGCGGGGTCCGCCGGGTCGGGGAACCCTTCCGGCGCGAGGGCGTCGTCGAAGTAGGGGGCGAGGACGTCCAGGAGGTCGCGGAGCAGTCCCTCGGGGACGCCCTGGTCGGGTGAGGCGGCGGGAACCTCGTCGCGCACCTCGGCGTCGGCGAACGCGGCGTCCACGAAGACCACTCGCGCGGGGACGCCGCCGCGTACCAACCGCCCGATGACCTGCCACAGGACGACGAGCTGGTCCCAGGCGAAGACCTTCCGCTCCCAGACGGGGAGTCGCGAACGGATGTAGCGGCGGGTGAGGAGCCGCCGCCACTCCTGGCGGGCCTCATGCCGGAAGTCGAGTGCGGCCCGGTCGAGCCCGCCCGCCTTCGTGACCAGTTCGCCGAATGTGGCCGGTCCCGTGCGGCCGTCGTCTTCGGCCAGCACGCGGGGCAGACCGCGGGAGAACCGCGCTGCCCAGTCGTTGACAGAGTGCACCGCCAGCGCCAGGTCGTCCGGGCGCGGGTGCGGGCGGGCGAGGAACATCGCCAGCCCGAACGCGGCGTTGCGCTGGAAGTTGAGGATGTTGTGGCCGCGTTCGACCGCCATCAGCGGCGCGACGAGGACCTCGGCACCGCACTCGCCGAAGGAGGCGAGGTCGCCGCGGCGCAGCACCCCGACGGGTTCGGCCGTGCCCGCGTCCGGTCCGGCGCTGGCGTCCAGGTCGGCGGTGTCGGGGACCAACAGCCGCACGCTGCCGCGCCAGCGGGGGATGGAGTTCAGCACGGTCGCGACGCGGGCCGCCTCCCGGTAACTGCCGACCAGCAGCAGCGCTCGCCGCCGGTGCGGGTCACGGACGTGTGCGAGCTCCTGCTCCAGCGGGCTGGCGGTTCCGCCCCGTCCGGGAGAGCCGAGCCGCATCGCCAGTGCCTCCGCCAGCGCGGGCCGGACCTTGGGGTCCGCCCCCGACAGGCGGATGCGTTCGCCGCGCGCGTCGCTGATCCAGCGAGTGGCGAACGCGGTGCCCAGCACCGCCTCGGTGGCCCGCGCCGACGGCTTCAATACCGCGCCGACCGGTGCCGGGACGTGGTAGCGGCTGGACATTCCCGCCCAGCTCGTGCCCGACAACAGCAGCACGTGCGGGCCGGGCCTCCCTCTGCCGGGATCGGCGCCGAGCGTGGCGAGGGCGGTGAGCAGTTCCCGCCCGACGCCTGCGCAGCGGAAGAAGCGCAGTGTCCCGCTCTGCCGTCCGTCCTCGTCGGTCTCGCGCTCGTCGCGGAGGAACTGGAAGCCGAGCACGTTACCCATGGGCGACTCGGGGACGACGGGCGCGTAGTCGGCCGGGGGGCGGCGAGCCAGCTCGTTTCCGGTGGCGTCCAGCCGCAGCGCCGCCTCCACCATCGGCCACAGCCAGGCGACCCGGTCCAGATGCTTGGCCAGGACCGACAACAGCAGCGTGAACTCCAGGCGGCGGCAGGCGGTGTCGGCCCATGCGGCGTCCCGCGTCCTCTCCTGGACGGGCGTGTCGGTCAGCAGTTCCCGGAGCAGGACGAGCGCCCGCTTACGGGTCTCGGTGGGGGAGGACGTCCCGATCAGGTCGCGGGCTAGGTTCACCAGGCCGTCGATCGCCCCGCCATGCGGTCCGTGGTCGCCGAGCGGGTCGTCGCGGAACCCGTCGAACACGGCGGTCAACGCGGCGCGGCGGGCGTCGGCGAGCACGTGGGCCGGGTCGTCGCGGGAGTCGGTCTCGTCGGCCTCGTCGTTCTCGAACAGTTCCCGCTCGTCGCGGACGCCGTTGTCGGGGACTTCACGACGGGCGTCGCCGAACCACTCCGCGAGGAGTTTCTCCTGCAGGGTCCAAGGACTGAAGTAGTTGACGTCCACCCAGTCCCGCAGGTCACCGTCGGAGATGAGCCGAGGGTAGAGCCCGTCGGTCGCCAGGCTGGACATCTCCACCGCGGTGTTCCACTGCGTGACGTCCCGGTCGGTCAGCGGAAGCCGCCCGCTGCGCGTCAGCTCGGCGATCTTGTGAGTGCGGATGCGGTCCAGCCAGGATTCCGGGCCTGGCTGGACCAGCGTCACCGCGGGGGCGAAGATCCCGTCCAGCCGGAGCTGGACCGCGTCCGCCTCGTCCACGATCACGATGTCGCCGACCGTGCACGCCAGTTCCAGGTAACGCAGCCGCTCGTCGTTGAGGTGCTTCGGGACGCCGGACTGGACGAGGCTGGCGGGATTGGCGACCCAGATCCGGGCGTCCACCAGCCGGCGGGCCGCGTGGTGGCGGGGACAGCGGCTCCAGACCGGACATGCGTGCGGCTTCCCGCGCAGGACACGCCCCTCGTCCGGGTCGCGCGCGGGCCGAGCGTCGGCGCGGCTGCTGGGCCGGTACAGATCGAGCAGCAGCGGCTCCTCGCTCGTGGCGACGGGCTTTCGCTGCTCGGGATGCAGACCGGCGCAGGGAGCGTCGGCGTACCGAAGAGGCCGGGCGGCCTCGACACCGCGCAATGCGTCCACCGGGCACGCCGTGCTCAGCAAGTCGAACCCGTCATCGTCGTGGTCGAGCAGGTTCTCCTTGCCCTGCGCCGCCTGCCGCCGGTGCAGCCGCCGGACGTGGTCCTCGCGAGTGGACGACCCGAGGACCGGGGCGGCCGGAATACCGAGCCGGTCGAACAGCGCGGTCAGCCGGAGCTGCTCGGCCACGTCCCCCACGACGAGGGTCGTGCGCAGCGGAGTCGGCAGCCGGGCGGCCCACACCGCCACGAGCACCATCAGCGTCGACTTGCCCGCGCCGACCATGCCGACCATGTGGAGCAGCTCGGCCAGGACGAATCCGCCGTCGTGGCGTTCGGCGAAGTCGCGGCCGGACGCGTCGCGAACGGCGACGTGCAGTTCGTCGAGCCGCCGTTCCCAGTCGCCCGCTTCGGCCGAGCCGCGTTCCCGCTCGTCCATCCACCGGGCGGTCTCCAGCAGCATGGCCCGCGTGATGACCAGGGGCGAGCCGTCGCCCGCTCTGCCCTTGGCCAGGTCGTGGCCCGCCGCGCGCGGGAACACCAGTTCGTCGGGGATGGTCACCGACGTCGCCCGGCGGCGGTCGAGGAAGGAGTGGCGTCCCGCCGTCGCGAGCTTGAAATCGTGGGTCCGGTAAGGCGGCAGCGCCGACAGCGCGTCCGCGTACACCCGCGACCGATCGGTCGCCACGGTCGGACGCAACACTCGCGGCGGAGCACCCTCGGGAACGTCGTAGGCGCGCATCCGCTCCGGCACTCCCCGGTAGGTCTCCAGGAGCTGGAACCAGCTACGGCGACGGCGGATCGTCCAGAGCAGGACACGCGCCGCCGCCAGCGCCGTCCGCTGTTCCTCGGTGGAGACGAGCCCGGCCGCGTCCGGGAACGGGTACCCGCTGAGCAGGACGTAGGCGTCTTCGGCGGGATGTCCCGGTGCGATGCGCCCGAGCAGGAACAACGCCAGCTCGACCCGGCAGAGGTCGCGGGGGTGCATACCCGGTTCGGCGGCCTCGTTCCGCCATGTCTTGCGGAGCGCGGAGCTGACCGGGCCGTGCCAGGACTCCTCGTCACGCATGCTTCCTCCTTCTGTCGGCGGTCTCGCCGCGCAACCGCCGCCGGGCCCGGCGGCACAGCTCCTCATCGGCCACCAGGACCAGGCCACCGGCCTCCTCCGAGCGGGACCGCTCGAAGACCCGGACGTAGTCCGACCGCGCGTCGAGCCGATGGTGCGGCACCACCCAGAAACCCTCGTCGTAGGGCGGGTCGGTGGGAATCGGACGGGCCGTGCGTCCCAGCAGCGCGGGATTCGCCCGGTCCTTGACATCGATCGCCCAGACGTGGCCGTCCGGGAACGTCACCCGCAGGTCGTAGCTGTCGTAGCCCGGCCACATCGCGACGCTGAGCCCCAGCGCGGACAGGGCGTCGCGCAGATCGATCTCGGCCCGGCCGGGGCCTGTGACGAACTGCCGGAACGGGCGGGCGAGCTGCCGCACCGGGCCGTCGTCCGCCGGGGTCAGGTAGCGGCCGACCGGGGGCGGCCCCTGGCGGCGGCACCGGTCCCGCTCGCACCACCAGCCGTCGCCGGGGACTGGCGTGAGCAGCGTGCGGCAACGGCCGCAGACCGCGTAGCGGCCGTCGCGCAGGAAGCTGTCGGGAACGTCCCAGTAGATTTCGTCGAGGAGGTCGCGGACCGGCTCCAGCAGCAGCTCGAACATGATCTCCATACCGCCGTGCGTCAGCACCGGCCGGTTGACCAGCATGTCCCGGAAGGCGGTGTAGCTGTCGGGTTCGCCGTACTCCCGGCACGCGCGCATCGCCCGGTCGAACACCTCGCGGTCGCACAGCTTGCCCGCGCTGTCGCGACCGTGTGCGGCCCACTCGTGACACAGCTCGGTGGGGCGTCCGCTGTCCAGGTCGAGCAGCCGGTCGTCGGGACCGACCAGGGCGTCGGGAAGGTCCAGCGGCCAGTCGGAGACGGGCCGCTCCCGACACCACAGGACCAGCTCGGCCAGGCTCAGCGGCGGGTCGGCCCCATGGAGCAGGCACAACAGGACCGTGCGGTCGAGGGCGAGCTGCGCCTCGTCGGGATAGGGCAAGGAGAAGGAGTCCAGCTGGTCCTGACGTTCCAGGGCGATGAGCGCCGTCGCCAGGGTGGACAGCAGCGCCTGCCCGTCGTGGGCGACCACGGTGGTCATCGGGCCGCCTCCTGCTGCCGGGACGGGCACCAGCGGCGCACCTCGCAGCTCGCGCAGTACGGGCCGGGATTCGGGGCGCAAGTCTGGTCGGCCGCCCACGGGCCGGTGAGCGCGGCGAGCACCGTGCGGGCCTCGTCGAGAGTCGACGCGTCGAACGGGTCGATCTCCTCGCAGGAGACCCCGTCCGCCCGAAGAACCTCCAGCTCGATGCGGCACCTGCGGGGATCGCCGCCGGGAACGCCCGCCGCCATCATCCCCACGGCCAGGGCGAGCTGTGGGTAGGTCGCCAGTAGGGAACGCCCCTCCCAGAGGGGGCGAGAAACGGTCTTGGTCTCCCGCCACACCCAGCCACCCGCGTCGGTGTGGAGCAGGTCGGGATCGGCGATGACGACGGTGTCCAGTTCCGGGTCGTAGGCCGTCAGGCGCGGCTGGACGAGCACCTGCTCGTGAGCGGGAAGGCCGTCGAGCGGACACACGCCGCGGTGCTGGGCGAGCATCCGCGTGGCCGTGTCGGCCTCGTCGGGCGGAAGATCGGGCAGCGCCTCCGGCATGGGCATGTCACGGCAGCCCTTTCGGGGACGGCGCCTGTGTGACTCGTTGAGCACGGCGTCCACGGCGCGGCCCCGGCGGATCGCGGCGTTCTCCGGCCGGCCGTCGTTCAGGTGCAGCACCCGGGTGAGGTGGAACGCCGCAGGGCACTCGGAGTGGCGGCGCAGGTCGGATGCCGACACACTGCGCCGCTCGCGCGGGCGGGCCGGGGCGGGGACCTGGAGCAGACCGGGCGTCCGGGGCGGCTCGGGGCACTCCGCCAGAGCCTTACAGCCGACGCAGTCCGAACCAGGAACGAGCTCCGAACGTCCCATCACCTGCGTCAGGACAGACTTCGCCAGCTTGTCGTACCGTTCGGAGACCTCATGGACGTCCCAGTCGGCGAGGACCTCGAACTCGCCGTCCCCACAGCCGACCCCGATCACACGCACGCGGGCCGGTGGGACGTTCACGCCTACGGGCTCGTACCAGCGAGTGTGGCGCGACTTCTTCGCCGGGACACCGAACGCGAGGACGGACGCGGCCGCGGCGATCTGAGCGGGCGCGCGGTCGAGTTTCAGCTCATTGACGGACAGAAGCCACAGTTCTCGCACCAAGCCGTCCGCCGAGGCGTAGCGTCGTCCCCAGGCGTACCGTTCGTAACGCTGGGCACCGCGCGCGTCCGGGTGAGCCGCGTGATGGATCGCCACCCATTCGTGGCGAACGGGGAGCGTGGCCGGATGACCGGCGTCCGTGCGGAGGCGCTCGGAGCGTTCTCGGGCGGCCAGGTAGGTGTGAACCGCATCGGCCGTCCAGTGCCGGTGCGCGGGAAGGCAACGGCGGAACGACGCGTCCTCGGTGAGCGCCCGGTCGAGTTCCACGCCGTGGTGCTCGAAGCGGTCGAGCACCCGCATGAAGGGGCCGAGGGCGAAACCTTCGAGCTCGGCCCAGGGGGCGCGGCGGTCGGCCTGGGCCAGCGGCCGGACGTGCAGCGCGGCCGCCCGCGGGCAGTCACGGGGGTCCTGCTGGAGCACCGGGAGCCCGACCCGGACGAGCCGGGGATCGTCATGGGTGCCGGGGGGAGTCGTGTTCACGGAAGCCACCTCCTCGGGTTGGCGTAAGTGTAAACACAGTCAAGGCGTCTTCGCTCGGATGCTGCTACATTCATCGTGCTGGACGAGGCTGACAATTCAGGAGAGCGCGATGGAGCCGGATGAGGTGATCGGCGGACGGTTCCGCATCGAGGCGTCCTACTTCGCGGGCGGAATGGCCAAGACGTGGCGGGCGGAGGACCTGCAAACCGGTGCTCTGGCGCTGGTCAAGGTGATTCACGACCGGCTCGATCCGCACGGGCTCGGCTACGGTCCGTCCTCGCCGACCGAGGCCGACGAGTGGCGGCACCGGTTCCGACGTGAGGGCGACCTCCTCCGGGACCACGGTGGCGAGGGCATCCCGGCACTGCTCGGACGCGGGGTGCACAAGGGCGTGCACTACCTGGTCATGGAGCTCGTCGAGGGCGTACCGCTCCATGGCTGGTGCAAGGGCGTCCCCATCGAGGCGGGGGCCGCCATCGGAATGCAGCTCGCGGAGACGCTCGAACGCGTCCACGCGGCGGGCATCGTCCACCGGGACGTCAAACCGCAGAACATCGTCCTGCGCGCCGAGGACGGCGCCGTCTTCCTCGTCGACTTCGGCGTCGCGTTCGACACCGACCCCGACGCCACCCGGTACACCACCGAGGACCGGACCCCGGGGACACTCGGCTACAAGGCCCCCGAGCTGCTGGAACGAGGGGAGACGACCTACAAGGCCGACATGTACGGGTTCGGAGGCGTGCTCTATCTCCTGCTGACGGGACGGCGGCACTTCACGGCGACCGAGCGCGGCGCCATCGAGTACGAACAGCTCACCCGGCCCGCGCCGCGCATGCGCAGCGTGCTCCCGGATCTGCCCGAGGACCTCGACGTCCTCGTGGCCGGGCTGCTCGAGCGCGACCCCTCACGGCGTCCTGGCTGGCAGGAGGTCAAGGAGGTGCTGGCGCGGTACCTTCCGCAACGCGGCGCTCCCGCGCTGCCCGGACTCGTGCCCGACCCGACCCTCCGGTTCCGTGACGCTGCGGCGGCACCCCCCGCGCCGACGGAGAACGGGCGCCGGACTGCGCGGAGGCGCGGCTGGAGTGATGCCGGGGACTGCCAAGCGTTCCTCCGCGCGGTTCCCGACGTCGACCGCATGATCCGGGCCCAGGAGTTCGACCGCGTGCCGCCGCACTTCGAGCGTCTTCTCATCGCTGCGCGCCGCCGATGGGGATTCAAACGGCCGGAAGTCGCGCTCGGGCAGCTCCGCTGGGCCGACGCACTGCGCGCTGGGGAAGAGGGGCGCTGCATCGAGGCGGGGCATCTGTACCGCGAGCTGGAACGGGGGCTGCGCCGCCGGCCGGACCACGACGCCAGGGTGCTGTGGTGCGAGGCGCAGCTCGGCATCGCCGAATGCCTGCTGGTGGAGGAGGGCTCGGGCAAGCTCGCCGAGGCCGGAGGGCTGTGGCGGAGCGCGGCCGAGGAGATCTCCGCGAACGGCATTCGATCGCCCTGGGTGTGTGAACGCCTGGAACAGGTCCGTATCGACCTGGCCGAGCGGGGGTGGGACGGGTGAGGGCGGAGCGGTCAGCGCACGTCGAGGCGTCCCTCCGCCGCCAGCGCTCCCACCGTCGCTTCGAACGCGGCTCCGGTCCGGCGCAGGTGGTCGAGCGTCGCGTTCAGGTCGGCGAGCTGCCGGAACACCGCGCCCAGTCGTTGCTGTTCCGCGACCGGGAGCCGAGGCACCGACATCCGGCGTGGATCCACGCGTGAGCTGGTCGAGGCATGGCCTCCGGCACGCCGGGCGTTGCCGGGAGCGCGCAGGCAACCGGCCAGGAACCAGGGGTCGATCCGGTCCGGATCGACGCGGAGCACGAGCAGCGGTGCGGACAGGGCCGCGGGTTCGTCGGTTTGCACGCGGGCGTCGAACGCGCGGGTCGTGCCGACGACGATCACGTCACCGCGCCGCGCGAGGAGCAGATCGTCCTTCTCGTCCTCCGCCGGAACGATCCACTGCGGCGCGTTCTCTCCGGCGGCGATCCCTTCAGGGGTGAGCACCGGCACCGCGTCCGCCGGGGCCGGGCCCACACCGACACGGTCTGAGGAGACCGTTCCGCTCGCCTGCACACGCAGGGCCGCGACGCGTTCCAGCTCCCCGATCGTCACCTTCGCGATCGGGGCCGCATCGGCGTCGGCGGCGAGGCCCGACAACGTGCGCCGCAGCTCGTCGGCATGCCGCAGGCGGTCGGTGAGCTCCGACCAGTTCGCGCGCAGCCCGGCGGCGTACTCCTCGGCGTCCAACGGCAGGTGCCGTGCGGGAGACAGATCGACGTCCTCGTCCAGCAGCTCGATCACCGGTACGCGCCGGGTGCGCTCCGCCGTTTCCGCGTCGTCCCAGGCGTGCCGGACCCGGAGGGCGACGGCGGCCCAGTCCACGCCCGGGCGACCGGTGGACGGCCGGACCCGGCAGTCCGAGGCGTCCACCATGAGGACGGCCGCGTCGCCGCGGCGGTCGGGAGTGCCCAGCACCCACAGGTGGGGTGCGATGGCGTAGGGCGGAGCCGAGCCCACAGGCAGGGCCACGACCGCCCGCAGCGCTCCCGAGCGCAGCAGACCCGAGCGGATGCGGCGTCCCGCCCGCCGTGCTGCCCCCGTCCGTGGCCGCACG